>CAMLPA010000393.1 GCA_946481605.1 uncultured Flavihumibacter sp.
AAAACACAAGTAGTTACCGCATTGCTGGCCAGCGCTGTTTTTAACAATCAAACTGTTCTGTTCGCAAGCAATAACAATGCACCGGTTGATGGCGTTTATAAAAAATTAGGTGCATGTCTCAAGGAAAGTGGTAACTGGATCATGCGCCTTGGTAACCAGGAAAAAAGGGATGCCTGCTTTAAAACCATCAACGCCCTGCTGGAAAAAATTGAAGAGAATGAAGACGACGGGGATGCGCAGCAGTTGAAAGAAACATTTTGGACGATTGAAAACAACATCCGGCAAATAAAAGCGGAGCTGGATAGCGCTAAAACGCTGAATGAAAAAATCCGCACCATCAACCTCAGGGAAGCCGCTATCACAGGCAAATTACCGCATAGCTGGGTAGAAGAATTTTCCGAAACCGAGCCGCAGCCATTTGACAAAACCGCTGTTACAAAATTTGGAAAGCACTGCTCCCGGGGCCTGTTGCCATGGCTTATGCGGAAACTGCGCGGCCTCGAATCATTCAGGGACAAGCACAACACGATGCTGGGGGCATTTGTTATCGGAAAGAAAACACTGCAGCAACTGAATGACTACATGCTTATTGATGAACACTGGGAGGACGCGCTCAGAAAATCTCGCGAGATGGCCACTTTCATGAGTTTGCACCAGCAATGTGCTGCTTTTGTGGCGCAACGCCGAAGCCTGGAAGATCAATTGAGCAGGCTTCCTTCCATAATGGATTTGAGAAGATTGAAAAAAGAGAAAACTATTGTTTCGCAACAACTGCTTGACAAATACTGGCTTCAAAATATACACACGGCAACAGGAAAAGCAAAGGAAGCGTTGCAGCGTTATTTCAGGGACATAGAATATTTTAGCGCAGGCAGGCATAAGCGGATGGAAAAATCGATGACAGACCTGATGCAATTTTTCCCGGTATGGAGTACAACCAACCAATCAGCAAATGCGGTGCTGCCAACGTACCCGGGCATTTTTGATCTGGTGGTTATTGATGAAGCCGGGCAATGCAATATTCCCTCAATTCTTCCTTTGCTTTACAGGGCCAGAAGAGCGGTTATCATAGGAGACCCGAATCAGTTCCGGCATATTACAACCATAAAACCAGACCGGGAACTGCTGATCGCGACCGCCTGTGGTATTGCCGGTCTTTCCGGAGATTGGTCTTTCACCAGCAGATCAGCTTTTGACCGCGCTTTTTCGGCAACGCAAAAAGTTGCTTTCCTCAAACAACATTACAGGTGCCATCCGGATATCATCGAATTCTCTAACCAAAGTTTTTATGAAGGGAAACTGATTGCGCAAACGGCATTGCTGAAATACAGGAAGTTTTTACCAATTAAAGAAAACGGACTGGTCTGGGATCATACCCCCGGAGAAGCCGTCCGGGCAGCAAAGGGAGCGTGGAATCCTGCTGAGGTGGATAAGGTTGCCGCCACATTTGATCGATGGGCAGGGCATGGGTTATTTTCAAAACAGGAGGTAACTTACGGTATCATAAGCCCCTATCGTAAACAGGTTGAAGAACTGCAAAAGCGGATGTGTTCATTCCCGTGGTTTCAATCTGTCGCTTCCCGGTTCATCATTGGCACTGCGCACAGTTTTCAGGGAAGCGAATGCGACGTGTTGGTTTATTCGCCTGTTGTGTCAGCAAATATGGATGGCCACCTCCTGAAATTCGCCGCAACACAAACAGACATGATCAATGTTACGGTTACAAGAGCCAAAAGCCTGTTGTATATTGTTGGTGATGTTAATGCCTGTCAAGCTGCGGCAGATACGCCACTTCACCAGCTTGCAACCTATGCCCGACAGCTTCATGCAAGTATGAAGTTTCCCATGAGTGAAGCTGAAAAGCTGATGGGAAATATGCTGGAGGATATGGCTTTGAATTTCATTCCACAATTTCCGTTGGGACCGTACCGGCTGGATTTTATGGTCACAACCCCTTCCGGAGAAAAGTATGATCTTGAAGTGGATGGCGACCAGCATTGGTCTTCGGAAAACGTGAGGCACGATGAAAGACGCGATGCTTATGTTGAAAGCAAAGGCTTTAAGGTACTCCGGATTACCGCACGAGATGTTTTTCACCGGCGCGAAGCGATACAGGAGCGATTGATACGGCTGTAGCACAACACAGATACCGGAGCAGGTTTCCCCACTCCGGTACCATCATTTAGGCACGAAAATCTCCTTCAGTTGTTCCAGCAGTTTTCCGTTGCCGCTCACACTAAGTCCCGTGATTTTATCCGCGATCTTCTCCACATATTCCATTTCTTTCAGTTTCCACAACATCGCGTTTTCTTCCATCAGCTTCGCAGTGTTCAGCAAGCTACGGGTGCTGGCGGTTTCTTCTCTTCGCATGATGGTGTTGGCCTGTGCCTTTTTTTCGGCTACCAGCACCTGGTTCATGATCTCTTTTACATCGCCGGGCAAAATGATGTCGCGGATACCGAAACCGGATACTTCAACGCCCAGTGTTTCCGCGCGTGCTTTCACGTTTTCCAGGATGAAGGGCACGATGGCATCCTTCTTATCAAGCAACTCATCGAAACCGAATCCGGCAACATATTCCCGCAGGGCCAACTGGAAGCTGATGTACAATTGACGGTCGTATTCCCTGTTCTGCAACAGGGCTTTTTCGATATCCGTTACTTTGTACTGCGCCCAGGCGTTGATCCTGAGCGTGGCTTTGTCACGCGTAAGCATTTCCTGCCCGTTGATCTCCAGTTGTTGCTGGCGTGTATCTACTTTGCCCACGTAAATGGCGATGTTGTTTTTCCACCAGTAATGTGCGCCGCTTTCCAACATACGGATGTATTTACCATCAATGAAAAGCACGGCGTTTTCATAGTTCTCCACGTTTACGCTACGGACATAAGGCGCCACCATTTTATTGGATAAGATAGCACGGTCAATAGGTTCAGTGATTTCTGCTTTGCCCGTATCGGCTTTTACGAAATCATATTTTACGGCTCCTTTCCAGAAAGCATACCTTCCGGAAGAAAGCACTTCGTGCAGCATACCGTTTTTGTACAGCAGCACGATCTCGTTGTCCTTCACTTCCACCACGATCAGCATAGACGCAAGTGTGCTATTTTCGAGAAGAATATTTAATTCGATGGGCGCGTTAAAAGGCCTGGTGGTATCGTACACTTCCACCTGTTCGTTGCGCCAGAACCAATAAGTTCCGGATGTAAGGATGTTTTCCAAAGCCCCTTTTCTGAACACCAGTCCAACTTGGTAGGCGTTCACTTTTACTTTTTTCATATTCACGTTTTAAAGGTTGTTTTTTCAAAAACCAGGATGCTTGCCACCGGCAAGGGCGGAATGGAATTCGTATGCCAGCTTTTCCTTTGGTTCTCTTCGCTTACGCCGCTCCTGCTGAGGAACGACGTCACTAAAAGAAGCGCAGGTTGATCTGCCAACTTTCTTCCATTGCGGGCCATTACTTGGTTGCGGGTCCAAAGCCTGGCCCCGCTCAGGGGGCTACTTTTTCAAGCGCCGGAATAATTCCGGCGGTCATAGGCTCCGCAGGCAGGCAGCCTGGTTTTGTTTGCATGTCATCATTTTTTGAGAAGTGATGGACTTCTTGTTTTCAACATTTTGAGTGTTGCGTTCTACCGCTGAACTATCACGTTTTGAGCGTGAGCAGGATTCGAACCTGCGCTACATGAACTGTTGCTCTAACCACTTGAGCTACCTGCGTTAGCAGGGAAGGATTCGAACCTTCGACACACAGACTAATGCCAGACAATGCCATTTCAACAACAGCATACAACTGGTTACTACCGTTGCACTGCGGGGCGTGGAAACCCTCACCTGGGTTGTTCTGTTCATGGCCACTGCCTGTCTTCCCGTTAAGGAAGTTTTTCTGCTGAACTGCTTCAGCAATATTTTAAGTGAATTACTGCACAACTTTGTTGGCGCAGGAACTGCTAGCGAAAGCGAAAGGCTTGGCCTGGAAAGCGAAACCCATCCCCATGATGTAGCCCATGCCTTCTTTCAGTGCCTCATTACTTTTGAATGCCGGATTGGTGTTGATGTCGGCGTGCACTTCCAGGTCAACATTGTACAGGGTGAAAAT
>CAMLPA010000394.1 GCA_946481605.1 uncultured Flavihumibacter sp.
TTGCCCCACCATACATCGCTGAAAAGCTGTCCTTCAATGATCATGTTGGAGAAGATAACATCGGTTACCACGCCTTCATCCCTGTTCTGGATGCCCACGCCCCTGTTGCTTTTTTTGATGATGCAGTTGTTGAACAGCACCTGGCGGATGGTGTCCATATTTTCGGAACCGATTTTGATGGCGCAACTGCGGGAAGTCATGGTGCAGTTGGAAACGACGATGTTTTCGCATACCCCGAACTCCTCGTATTCCCGCCTGTTCTTCAGGCAAATGCAATCGTCGCCGCTTTCAATGTAGCAATCGCTGATGCGCACGTTTTTACTGTGGTCCAGGTCGATGCCGTCGCTATTCCTTACTTTCAAACTATTAAGCAGGGTGATGCCCGATATCACCACATCATCGCAACCAATCAGGTGAACGGTCCAGTAAGCGGAGTTGCCGATCTTGAGGTCGCGGATGCGGATGTTTTTACCGCCCACAATGGTGAGCACGTGCGGACGCGGATCAACTATATTGAAGGGTTTCAGCACATAGGAATCTTCGAGTTCAGCGCCCATAAAGGAAATGCCGTTCCCGTTGATTTCTCCCGTACCACTCAGGGTCAGGTTTTCTATGTTTTCGCCCCCGATCCAGATGGTTCCTTCCCCGGGATTGGTTCTGAACGCGCTTTTCGTGTATTTCTTTTCATCCGGATGCGCCAGGAGCAATACGTTTCCAGGCAAATGAAAATCGATATTGGATTTCAGGTTGAACGGCCCTGATAAGTACGTTCCCGGCGCGGGAAACAAAACCCTTCCCCCGCCTGCATTCGTGCATGCGTCGATGGCTTTTTGAATAGCAAGAGCATCATCGGTTTTCCCGTCGCCTTTCGCCCCGAAATCTTTTACATTGAAGATGGTTTGTGCGTTTACCGCGAATGCCATCATACTTATAAATACTGCGAATATCTTTTTCATGGTGTTGTAGTTTAGTTTGCCTTTTGCCCGCCGCATTGCCCCGGAGCTTCGCCCAGCCAGATGTCCAGTTGTCCGCCACCGGAAAGCATCTTGTAACTGATGTGGCGCTGCGTGTATGGGTTGCCGTTCCATTGTACTTGCTGAATGAATATGTCTTTGGAACTTTTTTTATGTACTTTGATGTTGAACTGTTTTCCTGCACCTGTTTCCAGCGCAATGTTATCAAACAAAGGGCTACACAGTTGGTAATTACCCGAAACAGGGTCAACCGGATAAAAACCAATTGCGGCGAATACATACCAGGCGCTCATTTGCCCGGCATCGTCGTTGCCACTTAGGCCACCGGGGCCATCCGTGTATTCTTCCTTTAATATCGTGTTTACTTTCTCCTGTGTTTTGTAAGGCGCATCGGTAAAGTTGTACAGGAAAGGAATCTGGTGACCGGGTTCGTTGCCGTGCCAGTATTCATCTTTCCCGAAAAGGCTGTCCAGTGCCCGTTCAAATGCTTTGGTACCGCCCATCAGTTCGCGCAATCCAGGTACATCATGGGGTACATAAAAGGTGTATTGCCTGGGCGTTCCTTCTGTAATATAGAATTCCCGTTTATCCGCATGAAATGGGGTCACCCAATTGCCATTGCTGTGTTTTCCCCGCATTAATCCTACCGATGGATCAAATACGTTCCTGTAATTAAGGGCACGTGTGGCTAATGTTTTGTGGTCGTCCTTCTTCCCGAGCGCCAGGGCAATGGTTGAAAGTGCATGGTCATCGTAAGCATATTCCAGGGTACGACTTACCTGTTCTTTTTTATGAAACGCGTCAGGAACACTGTCCTCCACGGGAATGAATCCATAACTCAGATACGAAGGCAGTGCGCGGCGGCCCATGCCGTTCCTGTACACCGAAATATCTTCCGGGGATTCAAACGCGTTCTTCCGCATCAGCGCATACGCATCATTGATATTATAATTCCTGATCCCCTTATTGTACGCAGATGCGATAGCTACGGTAGCATGATCGCCGATCATCGCGGCGGTATAACTGTTCCAGCAGGGAAAGATCGGCAGCCATCCCCCTTGTTTCCCCTTCGCGATGAGCGAACGCACAAAAGCATTGGCGAGGGTGGTATCCAGTATTTCCACCAATGGCAACTGAGCACGGTAGATGTCCCACATCGAAAAATCATCATAGTATTCTGCACTACCGGCGTTTTGTTCCGGCTTTCCTCCGGCGAAGCGCGGGTATTTTCCATTCACATCGCTGTAAAGGCGCGGGTGCTGCATGGAATGGTATAAAGCGGTATAAAAAATTCTTTTCTGTTGTTCGTTCGCTGTTTGCACCGTGATCTTCGACAAAGCCTTCTCCCATATTTTTTCGGCGGCCTTCCGAACGGCTTCAAAAGAACGGGTACCAATTTCACCATACATGTTGGCGATAGCCCCGAGATTACTGGTGAAAGAAGTTCCGGCCCTTAGCGTAATTGTTTCTCCTTTCCGCAGGCGGAAGCCGATAAATATGCCGCCATTTTTTTGGTGACGGATTTGTGCTGAAGGATGAATACCCGCTTCGCTGAAACTGCCCGTTTTTTGGAACGGACGATCTGCCTGCGCATAGAACCATCCGCTGAAACCCGCTTCCTGCCCCCATCCCTGGTAAATGCGGTGCACAGGGTTCTCCCCTGAAACAGAACGGGTGCCGACATCGGCTTTTATGGTACCCAAAGCTTCGTCGCTGTTGGGTGTAATCAGCAGGTATAAACTGTCATCGCGCAACACTGTAAACCGCATCACCGCGCCACGCAAGGTGGGCGACATTTCTGCGATAAAGTTTTCGGTTACCAGTTTATAATAGGTTGCCGTAGCGGTTTCATTGGCGTGCGAAAAAGGAACCGCATAAGCTGTTGCTACTGTTTTCAGCTTCCCCACCACCGGCATTACCGTAAAGCTCCCATAATCCTGCATACAGGAACCGCTGATCCAATGTGTACCACGGAAACCGCTGAACAGCGAATCTTTATAATAATAGGGCGCAATACATTTTGTTTCGCCGGAGCGTGTTTGTGGCGTCCATTGGGTCATCGCGAAAGGCAATGTAACCGCAGGAATGGTGTTGGCGTTCATTTCCTTGCTGCCTTCCTCGCTGTGTTTTAACGCCGCCACAGTAGTGGATGGCGCTGTACCGCACAAGGGTTGTACATAATGCAATTTGGGCTGTGCCATGCTGAAGGCGCCGCTGCATAAAAAGACAAGCAGATAAAACGTTTTCTTACTCATTGGTTTCTTTGTACTTCAGCTTTTTCTTTTGGACACGGGCAGTTTTATCCACCACAATCCGTTGTAGAGGAGCGGGCCCTTCCATGGTGATGTTCTTCAATACCAGTCTCGCGGATTCATACACAACAACCGGAACCCTGTAATCCTTTTTTTGATTGATGAGCTGAATGTTTTTCATCGACAATCCATTCACATGGCGCACATATATTCCCCAGGCCGGCAATTCTCCGAACATAGAAAATTCAGGGTAAGCCGAAGCCGCTTCAGTGATGATGTGCAGGGAATCCACGGGCATAAAGTTAACGGAAGTATCTCCGCCCCCGGCATACCGGATGGTGATGTTTTCCAGTAATACATTTTCCACATCGTGGCTCGGAAGGCCGGAAATGGAAGAAGGAAATACATTGTGCCGGTATATTATTGCTTCGGAATCGGGGTAAGAATAATTCCATGGGGAAATACTGCTGATTTTTCCCGGTGAAAGTGTTGTTCCCGGTGGATACCGCAATAATGGCCCTTCGGTTTCAAAACCCAGGTCTGGTTTTCCAGCGGGCACATCCACCTTTACATCGCTGATGTGAATATTGCGTACAGTGGAATACCGTTCGTTTTTATTTCGGTGTCCCAGCTTAATGAATATGGCACCACCTGTATTAGTGCCTTCCACACCCCTGATGTCGATGTTTTCCAGGAAACCGCCGTCCACGGCTTCCAGGGCCAAGGCACAACGGTAAGTACCTTTCACCATCAGGTTACGCACGGTAATGTTGCGGAAACCACCAACTGAGGAAGTACCCAGTTTAAAAGCATTGGCGCTGGAGCGGATGAAGCAATTGTTTACGTAAACACTATCGCAGTAACGGG
>CAMLPA010000395.1 GCA_946481605.1 uncultured Flavihumibacter sp.
AAGGTTATTTTGGTATGCAGGTGAACAGCGCCACGGAAAGAAGGATACTTTTCTCCGTATGGAGTCCTTTCCAGACCGATGATCCCAAGGCGATTCCTGAAGATCAGAAAATTGTACTGCTGAAAAAAGGAGAGGGCGTGCATACCGGCGAATTCGGAAACGAAGGTTCTGGCGGACAAAGCTATCTCCGTTACAACTGGATTACGGGCAATACGTATAAATTCCTGCTCAAAGGTGTTCCCGACGGACCGCAACACACGGTATACACCGCATGGTTTTTTGCGCCTGAAAAAAACAGTTGGCAACTTATCGCGTCATTTCGTCGCCCGAAGAAAAGTACGTACCTGACCCGCTTTCACTCTTTCCTTGAGAATTTTAGTCCGGAGCAGGGCGATAAAGAAAGAAAAGTCGAATTCAACAACCAATGGATCCGCGACAACAATGGCCAATGGCATGAACTCACCCATGCCCGCTTCACCGGCGACAACACTGCGCGTAAAGGATACAGGATGGACTATGGCGGCGGGGTGGATGGAAATGTTTTTTTCCTGAGAAACTGTGGTTTTTTCACGGATAATACGGTGTTGGATGCCTCATTTTCGAGGAAGGCTGGGGGAAAGAAGCCGGTGGGATTGCCGGAGTAGGGGAGTAGGGATTTCACGCGAAGACGCACTGCTTCGTACCTCGCAGGAGCAAGGGCGCAAAGCCTTATTTAGTTGGCTAAATTTTTTTAGGAGGAAATTTTTTGTTTCTCGCAACGGCGTTACGACGCAAAGGGCTGTTGAATGGCGAAAGGTTGATTTAATGTATTATAGATTTGATATCTCCGCTGCTGGCTGTACCTTTTCTACCAGTAACAATTATGAATAAAGTATTAAATCAACCGCCCACGTTGCGTCGTGGCGCCGTTGCGAGAAACTTTTCTTTTAAAAACACCCCACATGATGCCTTTGCGATAAATCAACAAGTCCTCAAACAGCAACCTGCCCCACCCATTCAAGGCTTTGCGTCTCTGCGTTGCGAGGAACGGAGCAACTGCGAGAAATTCTTCCCTCAACCGCTCCTTGCGTCCTTGCTCCCTTGCGTCTTTGCGTGAACACAAAACAATAACTCCACCAACAAAAATTCTTCCCCCGAAACCACCCCGCAATACCCTAACTTTGCGCCCTTAACCTGCCATTATTTTAACCATGAAGATCGCCATCAATGGAATGGGCCGCATCGGGCGCCTCCTGTTCCGTCGTTTGATTGAAGAACCCGGTATTGAACTCGTTGCCATCAACGATATTATGCCGCGGGAAAACCTCCTCTACCTCCTGAAATACGATTCCGTTTACGGAACTTCCCCGCTGGATATGCTTGCGCTAAACGAAACACTCGTTATCAACGCGAAGCCTATTCAGTTACTCAGTGAACCGGATGCTTTGAAACTGCCCTGGAAAGAATTGGGTGTTGACCTGGTGATAGAATGTTCCGGAGTGTATTCCAAAAAAGAAAAAGCATCCCTGCACCTGGAATCCGGGGCGAAGCATGTACTGCTCTCCACTACAGGCGATACGGATGTGCCGCTGCTGGTGTACGGGTACAACCACGATGAGTGGAGGGCGG
Organism: uncultured Flavihumibacter sp.; assembly: GCA_946481605.1. The sequence goes on from CAMLPA010000395.1 coordinate 1,609, forward strand.
AAGACAAAATCGTTTCACCCGGTGGCTGCATGACCAACAGCTCCACACCGGTACTCGATATCCTGGAATCCGCGATCGGGATTGAGTCGGCACAACTCAATTTCCTGCATAGCTATACTTCCCGCCAGCAACTCGTGGATGCCCCGCACCAGGATTTCAGAAGAGGCAGGGCCGCTGCCGAATCTATTATACCGGTGGAAATAGACCAGGCCGGAACCCTGGAAAGGCTGATTCCTTCCCTGAAAGGAAAGATCGCGGCCGTTTCCACCCGTGTGCCGGTCGCGAATGGCGCCATGGCCGATATAAACGTTGTGCTAAAGAATAAAATCGCTAAGGAACAGGTGCACGCCATATTTGAAGAAGAGGCGAACGCCAAATACAAGGGTGTACTGGCGGTGAACCACGAACAGCTCGTGTCCCTCGATTTCAAAGGAAATACCCACTCCTGTGTGGTGGACGCCACGCTCACTTCCATCGTTGGGAATCACCTTAAACTTATCGTGTGGTTCGACAATGAATACGGGTTCACCAGCCGGATGATCGACTGGGTGCGCACCATTGGCGGAATGAACGCTTTAGCTTAACTTTAAACCCTCACCATCAAATCTTTCAGAAAATGAAGAGTAAATCATTGGTTCTAATTGTAATAGCTGCTGTTATATTGGTATTGGGCGGATGCGCTGGTTGCGGATATAATTCCCTTGTGCAGCAGGATGAAGTGGTAAAAAACAAATGGGCAAACGTACAGAGCGACTACCAACGTCGTGCTGACCTCATTCCCAATCTCGTGAATACAGTAAAAGGAGAAGCGGATTTTGAAAAGACGACCCTCCAGAATGTGATCGATGCAAGAGCACGAGCTACACAGATGAGGGTTGATCCCGCAGACCTTACGCCTGAAAAACTGAAAGAGTTCCAGGCAGCACAGGGGCAACTTTCCCAGGCGCTGGGCAGGCTTTTAATGGTAACGGAAAATTATCCCAACCTCAGGGCCAACGATGCTTTCCGCAACTTGCAGGCACAACTGGAAGGCACAGAGAACAGGATTAAAGTGGCAAGAAATGATTTCAACGAAGCGGTAAGAGCGTACAATACCAAGGCACGTTCTTTCCCCACGAATATTTTTGCGGGTATGTTTGGTTTTACGCCTAAAGAAGGTTTCGCTGCAGAAGCCGGAAGCGAAAGAGCGCCTGAAGTTAAATTCTGATAAATACATCGCCTGTGTCGCTATTCTCGTTTTCAAAGAAGAAAGAACTTATTCCCGCTTCGGAACAACAACCGATCCTGGAAGCCATCAAATGGGCCGAACAGAAAACCAGCGGTGAAGTGCGCGTGTACATTGAATCACATTGCCGTTTCGTGAACCCGATCGATCGTGCCCTCGAAGTGTTCCACGGGCTGAAGATGCACGAAACGAAAGACCGCAACGCCGTGCTGGTGTACATCGCATTGAAGGACCACCAGTTGGCTGTTTACGGCGATAAAGGCATTCATGAGAAAGTAGGGGATGATTACTGGCGCAGGGAAGTGGACAAAATGATCGCCGCTTTCAATGGCGACCACATCGCGAACGGCATTGCCGCCGTGGTAACCGATATCGGGGATGCCCTGCACACGCACTTCCCTTACGATAGCGACACCGATAAAAATGAACTGCCCGACGAAATCGTCTTCGGGCACTGATCCTTATGATGAAGAAATTCCTGCTGATATGTTTGCTCTGCTGGATGGGAACAACCGCGCTCCTGGCGCAGGATATTCCCAAAAGGCCCACCCCGCCCAGGTTAGTTAATGACCTGGCGCAGGTGATGACGCCCGACCAGGTGGCCACGCTGGAAGCGAAACTCGTAGCCTACGACGACAGTACTTCTAACCAGATCGCCGTTGTGACCGTAAAAAGTCTCGGCGGATACGAAATAGAAGAGTATGCACTTAAAATCCTCCGCGACTGGGGTGTGGGCAACAAAGCGACCAACAATGGCATCGTGATTGTTGCGGCTATAGATGACCGCAAGATAAGGATTGAAACGGGGTACGGCCTGGAAGGCGCCGTTCCCGACATCACCGCCAAACAGATCATCGACAACGATATTACACCGGCCTTCCGGGAAGGAAATTTTTACCGCGGCTTCGACCATGCGGTGGAATCCATTATGAAGGCCGCGGCAGGTGAGTATAAAGCACCTGCCGAATACAGGGACCGGAAGCGCACGAAAGAACGCGGCATAGGTGGCGGAGCCATCGTATTGGCGGTCATCATCATTATCATCAGCCTGATCTCCAGGGGTGGTGGTGGTGGCGGCATGATGTCGCGCCGCGGGTACCGTAGCTGGAACGGCCCCGTGTTCATGGACTGGGGCGGTTTTGGTGGTGGCGGCCGAAGTGGTGGTGGCGGCTGGTCTGGCGGCGGCGGAGGTTTCGGCGGATTCGGTGGTGGAAGTGGTGGCGGTGGCGGAGCCAGTGGCTCATGGTAAAT
>CAMLPA010000396.1 GCA_946481605.1 uncultured Flavihumibacter sp.
AATCCTAAATACCACCGCCTAATCGCTTACAGCTATGAAGCCCTGGGCGATTCAGTGCAGGCGCTGGCGAAAATTCAGGAGTTCCTGAAAGTGGCGCCTGCTGATATGGTGCTGCCTGGCGACTATGAACTGCAAGGTAACCTCCTGCTGAAGTTCCCGGATCGTATTACGGAAGCAATGGCCAGCCTGGACAAAGCCGTTGAAATGGATACCAGCTTCGCCACCAAACAGGAAACCGCCGATAAACTGGCTACCCTGCTGGATAAAAAAGGCATGCTGAAAGAAGCAGCAGCCTGGAAAGGCAAAGCCTACCGCTTTAACAGAAACCCGACAAAACAAGACCTCTTCTATACAGGCTATGCTTTCGTGAAAGCACAGGAATACGATTCTGCCCGTGTAATGTTCGGTTCTTATGCTACACAGTATCCTGACGAAACTTACGGTCACTACTGGCTTGGCAGGATAGAACTGATCCAGGACACCACAGGGGAAAACGGAAAACCACTTCCGCATTTCACGAAATTTATTGAGGTAGCTGAAAAAGATGTGGCCAACAACAAGAATACATTGATTACTGCCTACGGTTATATGGCTGCTTACAATGCAAACGTGTTGAAAGATAAAGAAGCCGCAATCGGATATTTCGATAAAATCCTGGGCGTGGATCCCAATAATGCTGACGCAAAACGACTGAAAGAAGTGCTTCAAAAGCAACTTTCAGCGCCAAAAACGCAAACGAAACCTGCCACGGGGAAATAGGCAGTAGTACTAATAATTTACAGAGGGGTGCATCTTAATGATGCGCCCCTTTCTTTTTTAGGTCCTAATCCTTTTCTAATATCAGGGCCGGAGCAGGTCTTGAATAAGTTTTTGATGTTCATTCATTTGTCGTTCTGCTCATTTTGTATTAATAAAAAGTGAATATGTTTAATCTGTCCTGATCGCCCAGGAAACTTTTCTTCCACAATCTGTTTACCAGCTTATTATTTTCTTATTCACATGGTTTTTAATGATTCGTATACTATTTTTGCCGTTGGAGCAATTCAAAGTACCATGGACCCAATATTTTTGCAGGCCCAAACCGTAGGGGCTGCAGCGGATGTTAACAATGCAGTGAACTATTTTCCAATCGGTATCCAATTCCTTTTTGCTATTCTTTTTGTGGCAATAACGCTTGGAGCCACCCATCTTTTAGGTCCAAAACGCAAAACATCCGACAAGCTCAGCAACTTCGAGAGTGGCATCGAGAGCCAGGGCAACGCAAGACAGCCTATGGCCATCAAATATTTCCTGGTAGCGATCCTTTTTGTATTGTTTGACGTGGAAGTGATTTTCTTTTATCCTTACGCTGTGAATTTCAGGGAGTTGGGTTGGCATGGCTTCGCGGCCGTGCTCATGTTCGTGGGATTCTTTCTGGCCGGGTTCTTCTATATCGTGAAGAAAGGCGCCCTTCAGTGGGAGGATTAACAGAAAAGGCTGAACACAATTGCATTTCAGGGGTTTTTACCAGGTAGATAAAATGTATTGATTATGGCACGTCCGGTTCGATTTAATATCAATGGTGATGTAAAGTTGGTGAAGGAAGGTCCTGAAGGCCTTATGGGCGAAGGATTTTTTGCTACCAACCTGGATAAAGTGGTGGGCATGGCCCGGAAAAATTCCATCTGGCCACTACCTTTCGCCACCTCTTGCTGCGGTATCGAGTTCATGGCCACGATGGCCTCGCACTACGACCTCGCGCGTTTCGGAGCGGAAAGAGTTGGGTTCTCCCCACGTCAGTGTGACCTCTTAATGGTGATGGGTACCATCGCCAAAAAGATGGGCCCCGTGGTGAAACAGGTTTACCTGCAAATGGCTGAACCCCGTTGGGTAATCGCCGTTGGCGCATGCGCCTCTTCCGGAGGAATATTTGATACTTACTCCGTTTTGCAGGGCATCGACCAGGTAGTTCCTGTCGATGTATATGTGCCCGGTTGCCCTCCACGTCCTGAAGCAATTCTGGATGGTTTTATGAAAATACAGGACCTGGTAGGGAACGAGAGTCTGAGGAGAAGGAACAGCGACCGGTACAAGGCATTGATGAACAGTTACGGAATTGAATAACGCTTTAGCAATGGAAATCACAAACGAATACATCCGGGAAAAACTTGTTGAGAAGTTCGGAGAGCAGGTAACAGGCTTCGAAGAATCTTTCGGTATGCTCAGTTTTGAGTCGCCGAAAGAACTGAACCTGAAAGTGCTCCAGTTCCTTTACGACGATGAAACGCTGAAGTTCAGGTTCATGACTGATCTCTGTGGGGTGCATTATCCTGACAATGACGGAAAGGAACTCGCAGTGGTGTACCACCTGCACAACCTGGAAGCCAATGTACGCCTTCGTTTCAAAGTGTTCACAGCCGTGGCGCAGCCCGATGTTTTCAGTGCAACGGCATTGTTTTCCACCGCCAATTGGATGGAGCGCGAAACTTATGATTTCTATGGCATCAACTTTATTGGTCATCCCAACCTGATCCGTATCCTGAACGTGGATGAAATGGATTATTTCCCGATGCGGAAAGAGTTCCCGCTGGAGGACCAGTCAAGGATAGATAAGGACGATGAAATGTTCGGAAGAGGAGAGATCAGGTAATTTCAGAGGTTAAATTTTGAATGTTGATTTCAACCAAAATTCAACATCCAAAATTCAAAATTCACTATACAATGTCTGAACAACATATAAAACTGCCAGAAGGCTCAATCGAAAAGCAGACCACCACGCTGAACCTGGGGCCAACGCACCCGGCCACGCACGGGGTAATGCAGAATATCCTGGAACTGGATGGTGAAAGGGTGGTTTCCACCGAGCAAACCATCGGGTACATCCACCGTGCTTTCGAGAAAATCGCCGAGCGACGCCCCCTGTACCAGATTACCCCGCTTACCGATCGCCTGAACTATTGTTCCGCCCCCATCAACAACATGGGCTGGCATACCACCTGTGAGAAATTGCTGGGCGTAAAAACGCCTAAACGCGTGGATTACCTCCGCGTGATCCTGATGGAACTCTCACGCATTACCGATCACCTGATCTGCAACTCTATTGTGGGCGTGGACTCCGGGGCATTCACAGGGTTTCTTTACGTGATGCAATACCGTGAACTGGTATACGAAATTTATGAAGAAGTGTGTGGCTCCCGCCTCACTACAAATATTGGCCGCATCGGTGGTTTTGAAAGAAACTTCACTAATGCAGCCTTCGAAAAAATTGAAAAATTCCTGAAAGAATATCCCGTTGTATTGAAGGAGTTCGAAGGACTTTTCCTCCGCAACAGGATCTTTATGGAAAGGCTGATGGGCACTGGTGCTATCAGCGCTGAACGTGCGCTCAATTATGGTTTTACAGGCCCGAACCTGCGTGCCGCAGGCGTGGATTACGATGTACGTGTGGCCAAACCTTATTCTTCCTACGAAGATTTTAATTTCAAAATTCCCGTAGGCACCACTGGCGACAACTACGACCGCTGGCTCGTGCGCAGCCAGGAAATGTGGCAGAGCCTGGAGATCATCAAACAGGCTTACCAGAAAGTACAAGAGTTCAAAGGCGCGGAAGCCGAAGTGTACCACGCCGATGTGCCTGAATATTATCTGCCCCAGAAAAAAGATGTGTACACCAAGATGGAAGCGCTGATCTGGCACTTCAAAATCATCATGGGAGAAATCGATATGCCGAAGGGAGAAGTATACCATTCTGTGGAAGGCGGAAACGGAGAACTCGGGTTCTACCTCATCAGCGACGGTGGAAGAGCGCCATTCAGGCTGCATTTCAGAAGGCCCTGCTTCATTTACTACCAGGCCTATCCGGAACTGATTAAGGGAGGACAACTGGCCGACGCGGTAATGACGATGAGTAGTCTGAACCTGATCGCCGGAGAACTGGACGCATAACTTAGAAGAGCAATAACAGATTTAAAATAACAACGGATGAAATTTTCACCCGAAAAGTTGGAAAAGGTTCAGGAGATCATCAACCGGTATCCGGAGGGAAAGCAGAAGAGCGCGTTGATACCGCTGTTGCATCTTGCACAGGAGGA
>CAMLPA010000397.1 GCA_946481605.1 uncultured Flavihumibacter sp.
ATGGCATGGAGGGAAATGATCCTTTCCGGGGCGAGTTCCTGGATCACTTTTAAAAGAAGTTGGTTCTCTGCTTCAATCAGGCGCCCGGCATGGTCGTGTGGTGTTTCCGTTTCAAAAGCTTTTCCCGGCGGCGGCATCTGCCGGTTGGGATCGGCGCAGGTTTTACCGCTGTACCTTCCTATGTTCTCATGGTTACCAATCTTGCAGCCCGAAGCAATGGCCTTCGCTGCATTGTCGGGGAACAGGCAGGGAATGACCCAGATATTGTATTCGGAAGAAAATCCGGCAGAGAGTTGTTCGCGCAGTAATTCTGCCAATGCTATGGAAGACAATTCGGATCCGTGTACACCGCCCACGAGCAATATATTTTTATCCGATTTCCCCGGAAAATAATGGAGTTTTAATGGACGTCCTTCCTTCGAATGTCCCAAAACAGCGCTGCCGCGAACATGGGCGGTGCGCATGGCATAAAGTTGGGGCAACAGCACTGTATGTCCGCCCCATTGCTTCATCCATAATAAAGCGAATGCAAAAAGTATTGTTTTCATTGTTTTTCTGGCTGGTACAAAAGTAGCGGAGCGCGGAACGGGCAACAATCGCATAAACATGTTAAAAGGATGTGATTCCTTCTTTTTTATTCCCCCCGATTTGCACGACCTTTGCCCCAATTTCTACCAGGATCATGAAGGTGTGCATCGCGGAAAAGCCAAGCGTGGCCAGGGATATAGCGGAAGTTATAGGCGCCGGTCAGCGAAAAAACGGATACTATGAAGGAAACGGTTTCCAGGTAACCTGGACCTTCGGGCATTTCTGTACCCTTAAAGAACCACACGATTATTTTGAACAATGGAAATTCTGGCGCCTGGACGACCTGCCCATGATTCCGCAACAATTCGGGATCAAACTGATCGATAATCCCGGTGTGCAAAAGCAATTTGGGATCATCGAAACGCTGGTTCAGAACTGTGAGGAAGTAATCAACTGCGGGGATGCGGGTCAGGAAGGAGAACTCATTCAACGTTGGGTATTGCTAAAAGCGAAGTGTACCGCTCCCGTTAAACGACTCTGGATATCGTCACTTACCGAAGATGCCATCCGCGAAGGCTTTCAGAAACTGAAAGAGAGTGAACAATACAATAACCTTTACGCGGCAGGCAGCGCACGTGCTATTGGCGACTGGCTGCTTGGGATGAATGCCACCCGTCTTTTTACGAAAAAATTCGCGCAGCCAAAAGTGGTGTTGTCTATCGGCAGGGTACAAACGCCAACCCTGGCCATGATCGTGCAGCGGCAGAAAGAGATCAACGCATTCGTTTCGGAAGAATACTGGGAACTGAAAACGATTTACCGCGAAACCGAATTCACCGCTACCATCGACCGGCTCCGCGATAAAGAAAAGGCCAACAAAGGACTCGCCTACCTGAAAGAGCATCCGTTCGAGATCACTTCATTCGAACGGAAAGAAGGAAAGGAAGGTAATCCACGTTTGTTCGACCTTACTTCACTCCAGGTGGAAGCGAATAAAAAATATGCTTATACCGCCGATGATACGTTGAAACACGTGCAGAACCTGTATGAAAAGAAAATCGTTACCTATCCGCGTGTGGACACGACCTATCTTTCAGAAGACCTTCATCCCAAAATACCGGGTATATTAAAGGATATGACGCCTTATGCCGCACTCACAGCGCCATTGCTGGCCCATCCGATCCCCAAACTGAAAGCTGTTTTCGATGATAAAAAAGTAACCGATCACCACGCCATTATTCCTACCGGTAAATACCCTGAAAACCTTTCTCAGGAAGAAAAACGGGTGTACGATCTTATCGCCCGCAGGTTCATTGCGGCTTTTTATCCCGAATGTAAGATCGCCAATACAACGGTGATGGGGAAAGTAGGGCAGGTTGCCTTCAAAGCCACGGGCAAACAAATACTGGAGCCGGGTTGGAAGGAACTCTACGCAAACGACAAACAGGAGAAAAAAGAAGGAGAAGACGAAGAAAAGATACTGCCCGTATTTGTAGCAGGAGAGAAAGGCCCGCACGAGCCGAGGATTCACCAGGGTAAAACCACACCGCCAAAACCATATACCGAAGCCACTTTGCTGCGGGCGATGGAAACAGCAGGTAAACAGGTGGACGACGAAGAAATGCGGGAACTCCTGAAAGACAACGGAATCGGAAGGCCCTCCACCCGCGCCAATATTATTGAGACCCTTTTCAGGCGCAGGTACATTGAAAAGAAAAAGAAGAACATTTTCGCCACCCAAACCGGTATGGACCTGATCGATACCATTCAGTCGGAACTGCTGAAAAGCGCGGAACTAACGGGTACATGGGAGCGTAAACTGAGGCTGATCGAAAAAGGGGAATACGCTATGGAGACCTTTAAACATGAGCTGATACAAATGGTGGTGGACCTTACGCGTGAAGTGAAAATGAGCGCTGGCAGGGTGATCGCCATCCAGGAGCAACCACCCGAAGCGCCCCCTAAACCCGCAAAAGAAAAAAAAACTCGGGAACCGAAAAAGGAAGTTTTGCCCGAAACGTTGACCTGTCCCAAATGTAAGTCTCATCCCCTCAAGAAAGGCAATACCGCCTTTGGTTGTGCCAATTTCAGCGTCTGCGGGTTTAAAATACCGTTCTCCATTATGGGGAAAACACTGACCGATAAGCAGGTTTCTGACCTGGTAACCAAGGGGAAAACCACCCGGATAAAGGGGTTGAAAACCCCTGAAAATACCCAGGATGCTGAAGGGAGGCTGATCCTGAACGCCGCCTTTGAAATCGTTCTCGAAAGCTAGCCTTTCCCGGAATGATTTTTTAACTGGAAAATTGCGCAACTTTAGGAGCTAAATCCGGTGTTGCACATGAAGCAGTTTATTTTTCTACTAACAACGATCATTATGGCAGGTACAGCAAACAGTGTTCAGGCACAGGCGAAGAATGGGGAGCAATGGAACTTGTTTATCGGTACTTACACAAAAGGTAAGAGCGAAGGCATCTATACGTATTCGTTTAACTCAACGACAGGAGAGTTTTCTAAAAAAGCAGTAACGGGGGGCATAAAGAATCCTTCTTTCCTGGCCCTGTCTCCGGATAAGAAATATTTATATGCGATTCATGAAACGGAAGGTGGAGCTGCCTCTGGTTATCAGGTTGACCCTGCCAGCGGTGAATTACGCTTATTGAATACCGTTGCCACCAAAGGAGCCAACTCCTGTTATGTAAGTGTGTCGCCCGATGGGAAGTTTATGGTCTCCGGAAATTACAGTGGCGGTAATCTTTCTGTTCACGGCATCGAAGCGGATGGCAGCCTCTCTGATTCGCAACAGGTGATCCAGCATACGGGGAAAGGACCAAATACTGGCAGACAAGAAGCACCCCACGTACACGCCACGGATTTTACGCCTGATGCGAAAATGTTATTGGTTTGTGACCTCGGCATCGATCAGGTAGTTGGGTATCCTTATGATGCTTCACGAAAAAAGCCTTTGGATGAAGCGAATAAAGTAGTCACGAATATAACGCCCGGAGCTGGTCCGCGGCACCTGGTGTTTCACCCCAACCACAGGTGGATGTATGTATTGAATGAATTGAATGGGAAAATCAATGCTTTCAGCTATGCGCAAAGTAAGTTAACGCCGTTGTTTGAAGTATCGATTTTACCGGAAGGTTTTTCCGGGAAATTCGGTGCAGCGGAAATTAAAATATCACCGGACGGACGCTTCCTGTACGCATCAAACAGGCTTGATATAAACGAGATCGTGGTGTTTAAGATCAATGAAAAGAGCGGTAAACTAGACTTCGTTGAAAGAGTGAACTCAGGAGGAAAAACGCCCCGCTTTTTCGAGATTGACCCAACGGGAAAATTTTTGTTGAGCGCGAATCAGGACAGCGACCAGGTTACTATTTTCAGAAGAGATATAAAAACAGGTAAACTTACAGCTACGGGCAAGAAATTAGAGGTAGGTGCGCCAACATGCCTTGTATTTGCACCTGTGCAATCAGAATAATACTTGCGAAAGCGGAGTGATGCTTTTGAAAGTTGAATAATTTT
>CAMLPA010000398.1 GCA_946481605.1 uncultured Flavihumibacter sp.
GATCCCAAAACAATCTATTTCGGCAGCCAGTTGCTCCATAAAAGCACCAACAAAGGCGCTACCTGGACCGTGATTTCACCCGACCTCACCACAAACAATAAACAACAACAGGACCAAAGTGAGAACGGTGGGCTTTCGCTGGACATCACCAGTGCGGAGAACTACAACACTATTATTTGCATCGCACCTTCTTTCAAAGAGAAAGAAGTGTTATGGGTGGGTACCGATGATGGCAATGTTCAGCTCACGCGCGATGGCGGTAAAACCTGGACCAATTTCAGAAACAAAATAACGGGTATGCCCGCCGGAAGTTGGATACCACAGATCAGAACCTCCAGACACAATGCCGGAGAAGCCTGGGTAGTAGCCAACGATTACCGCCGCGGCGACCTGAAGCCGTATGTTTTCCGCACCACGGATTACGGTAAAACATGGTCGCGCGTTGTGGACGAGAAAAAAGTTACCGGATACGCACTTACGGTATTGCAGGATCCCGTGGAACCCAACCTGGTATTTGTGGGAACAGAACAGGGGTTGTGGGTGAGCCTTGATGGCGGCACCAGTTTCTCCCAATGGAAGAACGGCTATCCTTCTGTATCCACCTACGACCTTGCGATCCAGGAAAGAGAGGCCGACCTGGTGATCGCTACTTTCGGAAGGGCTTTATGGGTACTCGATGATATCAGGCCCTTGCGCGGACTGGCACAGGGCAAAGGAAAGACACCAGCTTCAGCCCTCAAAGTATTTGCCGCGCCAGATGCCATACAAGCACAGTTCAGGAACGCGCCGGGCTACGAATGGAGTACGATGGGCCTATACGATGCAGAGAATCGTCCACGCGGAGCGGCCATCTCTTATTATATTCCGAAGAAAGAAAAAACCGATTCCGTGGTGCGCGTAAGCATTTACAATGCGCAAAACGAACGCATCCGCAGCCTGAGCTGGGACGCTGACTCAGGCCTGAACAGGCGGTACTGGGGCATGGAAGAACGCGGATTCCGCTCGCCGGGAGGATTTGCCGGAAGAGGCGGAGGCCGCGGCGGCGCCATGGGTGGCGGAAGAAACGCTGAACCCGGCGGCTGGCAGGCCCTTCCGGGAACCTACAAACTCGTATTGGAATACGCCGGATCGAAAGATTCCACCACCATCAACCTGTTGGACGATCCACGGTTGGGAAACAGGAACGAGGTGAAACTGGCCCAACGCGCCATGCTCACTAGGTTGCGGAAATCAGGCGATTCCCTTTCCGCAGGTATGGAAAAACTGACCGCCGCTGAAGAAAGCATGAAAAAAGTGGAGGCGGCATTCGCAGGACAACGCACCGCTGTAGCCGACTCTATTGTGGCGGCAGGAAAAAAACTTGCGGCTGACATCAAAGCTTTCCGGGAAGATCTGAATGGCGTGCAACGTGAGCGTCAGGGCTATGGCAATGTGCCACAGGTGACCATCACGAGTGAGCTTTCAGAAGCCAATCAGGCAATTACCGCAAGACCGGTTACACCAGGAGCTTATGAAGAACAACAGGTAGTGGAAGCAGAAGTGAAAATAGCAGCATGGGTGAAGAAAGTGAACGCATGGGCAGCCGGGCCGTTAAAAGCCTACCAGACACTGGTGGAAAGCGGTAAGCCCAGGTTCTTCCGATAATCGGGATCATCCAGCAAAAAAGCCTATACATCCATTTTTTCTTTTGAAGCGCGCCGGTAATATGTAAATTGCCCGGCGCGCTTTTTTGCGCCTAACCGAACTAAAAACACTTTGATGCAACCTACTTTGAGCCATCTGGCTGAAACACTGATCGGATCAGAAATTGTGAAGCTGGCCGGAGATATCCGGGAAAAAATGAAACAGGGCGAGAACATCTACAATTTCACCATCGGTGATTTTGACCCGAATATCTTCCCGATACCACAGGTGCTGGAAGAAGAAATTCACAACGCCTACAAAAAGCACCTCACCAATTACCCCGCGGCGGATGGTGAAGCAGACCTGCGTCGTGCCATCGGTGATTTCATCCGGAGAAAAGAAGGGATTGATTACGCCGACAACGAAATTCTCGTTGCTGCCGGAGGCCGTCCGCTGATTTATACGCTTTACCGGGCTATTGTAGATAAGGGCGACAAGATCATTTACGCCGTTCCGTCCTGGAACAACAACCACTACGTACACTTCAATGAAGGAGAGCATTGCATTATCCAGGCGAAGCCTGAAAACAACTTCATGCCCACAGCGGAAGACATCGCCCCACATATCAAGGGCGCCACGCTGATCGCGCTTTGCTCTCCGCAAAACCCCACCGGCACTACGTTCTCCAAAGATGCCCTGGAAAAAATATGCGACCTCGTGATCGCAGAAAACAAACGAAGAGGTCCTTCTGATAAAAAATTGTACATCATGTTCGACCAGATGTACTGGACACTTACTTACGGTGATACCCAACATTACAACCCAGTTTCCCTGCGCCCCGAACTGAAAGACTGCACCATATTCGTTGACGGCGTATCAAAGGCTTTCGCAGCCACAGGCGTAAGGGTTGGCTGGTCGCTGGGCCCGGCACCGGTAATCGCAAAAATGAAGTCCATTCTTTCGCACGTAGGCGCCTGGAGCCCGATGGCGGAGCAGAAAGCCACCGCCGCTTTCCTCAACCAACCCGAAGCGGTGGATGCCTACCTCGAACACTTCAAAAAAGAACTGGAAGAAAGGCTTACAGGTATTTACAAAGGATTCGCTGAGCTTAAACAACAAGGGTTTCCCGTAGATGCCATCGCACCGCAGGCCGCTATCTACCTTACGGTTCAAATTAACCTCGTGGGTAAAACCACAGAAGATGGGCTTGAACTGAAAACGCAGCAGGATGTTACGGCTTATATACTGAATGAGGCGAAACTGGCTTTGGTACCGTTCCAGTTCTTCGGTACGGGAAGCGCACCCTGGTACCGGCTAAGCGTGGGCACCTGTAAAAAAGAAGAAATACCGGCGATGCTGGAAAAGCTGAAGCAAGCGCTGCAAAAACTGAAGTAATAAAAAAGGGCCGTTTTCGCGGCCCTTACTTTTTAATTTTTATTGAAGATGAATTCAAATGCCTTGAAGTCTCTTTTCTGAATAATATTCCTGATCTGGTGTGGCTTCTCCACAATCTTGTACCTGTTCATGTCGATCACTTCATGTGCCACACAAAAACTATCAATGGATTCTGCGTCATACAGCATCTCATTCAGTTTTTCCACCTCATGTTCGATGGCTTGTTCATTCATGTATTCATCTTTCACAAGAACAAGCAAATCTCGGTTCGGAGCTCTCATACACCATTAGAATTTAATATCCAACCATGCCCTTTCTGACATCACAACCGCAGTTGCTCTTTTTGCTCGCGGAACAGGAGGACATTACAGATATGCTACTAATCAATAACACCCCAAGGAGCAACCGGTTCATTTTAGTCATAAATTCGGTTTTTCAAAGTAAACTATTTTCTAAGATATATATTTCATTAGAATTGCCAAATATTTCTTCTTTATATGTTTCCGCTTACAAACCCGTAATCCTTGTGGCACCTATGGATTGGGGGTTAGGCCATGCCACCAGGTGCATTCCCCTGATCAGCATACTGAAAAGTATTGGTTGTGAAGTAATTACCGCCGGAACAGCCGAAACGAAAATGGTTTTTCAGAGAGAATTCCCCGGCACCGAGCACTTAATGCTGCCCTCTTACGGTATCCGTTACGGGCATGGAAACAACGCTTTGGGGTGGCAATTTTTGGGGCGAATGCCGAAAATATTGACAAAAGTCAAAGAAGAAAAGGAAGTCGTTCGCACATTTACAGAAAAGCGGAAGGTGCATGGCATCATCTCCGACAACCGTTTTGGCTGCTACCATACGCAGATACCCTCCGTTTTTATCACCCACCAACTCTCGTTGAAAACACCGTTCGGCGGACCGGTAGATACACTGGCCACCAGGATCAACTTACACCTGGTGAACCGGTTCCAACAGCTATGGATACCCGATAATGAACAGTCGCCCTCCCTTGCGGGAACGCTTGCTCATCCGGAACGGACA
>CAMLPA010000399.1 GCA_946481605.1 uncultured Flavihumibacter sp.
CTGGGTGCTGTTGATTTAGACAGCACGGTATCCACATAAGGAAGTCCTCCCCAATATTGCATCAGCATAAAGTGGAACCACCCGCGGAAGAAATACAACTGACCGGCGATCACATCTTTTTCCGCCTGTGTTGCTTCGGTGAGCTGATCCAGGTTGGCCAACCCGATATTCGCTTTACGGATACCGTACCAGGCCAGTCCCCAGAGGTTTCCTTTCGACCCGCGATCGTTGGTGGCCGCGGGGTTTCCGCCATTCTTGAACCAGGATCCGAAGATAGCCGTATTCCATCCCCAGTAATCGCCCTGGTCTATATTGTAAGCGAACACACGGGTTTCAGTGGGTTCCCACATTTCATCTTCTCCGAAGTTCCAGCTATTGTGTGATCCGATGCCGGTTACCAAAGGGATGCAGGAGTACAATTCTTCCGTGAAGCCCTGGAAGTTGCGGAAGTTTTTGAAAGCCTCCGTTTCATCTATATCTGCCAGGGGAGACTGGTCGAGGTATTTGGTGCAGGAACTAACTCCAATCGCTATTGCCAGCACAATTGTTACGGGCAATAATATTGTTTTAAAACGCTTGTTCATACCAATTAAAATTTATAATGTGATATCTAAACCTAAATTGAAACGCCTTACAGTTGGGTATGCGCCGCCGCTGGCGCTGGCCGCGAAGTTGGATTCCCTGTCGTCTGGCATTTTGGTCCAGAGCAGCAGGTTGTTTCCTCCGGCAAATATTTTGCAGGTCTTGATGCCCAGTCTCGATGTAGCCCTTGTTGGCAGCGTGTAGCCTACTTCAGCGTTTTTCAACCGCACATAAGAGCCGTCAAAAAGATAACGTGTGCCGTTGTTGCCTGCGCCGCCTTCTGTACCAATTCTGGGAAGCGGCAATTCGCCGGGAGATGCTTTCGTCCAGTATGTCCCTTCCACGTAAGCCACATTGGAACCGGAGTAAGTATTGAAGGTGGGGAAATCAACAAAGCGGGTCACATTGTTCACGCCATAGAACTGGAAGAAAATGCTGAAACCTTTCCAGTCTGCTCCTATACTTGCGTTGTACGTATTTTGAGGAGATCCGCTGTATTCAGTTGGCGCCTGGTCGTTCTGGTCAATAATCCCATCGCCGTTGTAGTCGATGATGTTGAAGTCGCCTGGCAGTTTGTTCTGGTTATTTGTATTGCGTTGTGTACTTCCGTAGATATCATCCCAACTGCTGAGGTACCCCTGGTTGAGGTAAGAGCGTGTCTGCCCAAGGTAATGCCCTTCCTGTTTGCGGTAGGAAGGCAACAATTCGGGATCATCCCTGAACACAACTTTATTCTCTGCATGGGTCATATTCGTGTTGGCCCAAACCCTTACACCGCTTGGGAATACATGGTTGATCCTGAGTTCAAATTCATATCCTTTTCCGGATGCTTCCCCGATGTTTGCGTTGGGTGCAGTTTGGCCGAAATAAGTAGGCACGGAGCGCTGATCACCAGCAACAATGATGTCTCTTCTGATGTCATTGAACACATCCACACTTCCCGAAACTGCTCCATTAAGGATACTGTATTCCACGCCTATGTTGCGCTTTTCAACCGTTTCCCAGGAAATAACGGGGTTCCCGAGACTCGACAATCTATAAAAGGTATAGATGGTATTGCCTGAACCGGAAGGCGTGGGCAATACGGTATTACCACCGAAGCTCCACTGATCTCTGTACAGCCAGCGGCCGTTCACGTTATCGCTTCCCACCAGTCCCCAGGAAGCGCGTAGTTTCAGGTTATCGATGAACGATACATCTTTCATAAATTTTTCGTTGCTGATCATCCAGCCACCTGAAAAAGAGGGGAAGAAGGCGAAACGGTAATCGGGGCCGAACTTTTCAGAACCGTTGTAAGCGCCGTTTACTTCAAAGAAGTACCTGGAATCATAACCGTAGGTACCACGGAACACCCAGTCTTCCCGGTAGAAGGGGAACGCGCTGCCTGTGGCGCCCCGCTCGCGCTGGAACAACGCAAGCCCGGTTACATCGTGTTTTCCGAACCGGCGGTTGTAATTCAGTTGCAGCATATAGTTCAGCCGGCGGTAAGTGGCGCCGCGGTCCACACTTCCAGCCTGGCTGGTCCAGCGCACCATATCGGCATAATCCAGTTGTGTACCGGAATTTACCACGTTTTCCAGTACAACAATTCCGTTCAGCGGATTGATCCATTTGCGCTGCGGACCATTGTAGAGGTCATTTACACCGCGCTGTGTTTCACTGAAAGTATTGTCCAGCGATAAACTTCCTCTTGCACTGAGGCCTGTTGTAACAAAATCCAGTTGCTGTTGTAAGGCGAAATCGGTAGTAAGTTGCGTTCTTGTTCTTTTCTCCAGGCCAGATACCGCCAGGTTGTACACAGAGTTCGGCACATCGGCGTTACGTGGAGAATAGAACCCCCAGGTACCGTCGGAGTAGATGGGACGCATAGCGTCGGGAGCAGAACGGTACGCCGATATCCAGTAAGCCTGGTCGCCATCCTGGGCGTTCCATGGCAACTGACGCAAACCATTAGAGCCGAAGATTTTGGTAGAGAATTTAGTGGTATTGGTGAGGTTGAAATCAAGGTTACTGCGCATGTTCACGCGGGTGTATCCGTAACCTGATTTATAACCCCTGTCGTTGTCAAATGATTTGAACAGGTCACCTTCATAGGTATAATCGATTCCGGCGAAATAAGTGACAAACTTTGAACCTCCTGATACGTTGGCGCTGGTGTTGTACGACATGGCACGTTCACGGAACAGTTCCTTTTCCCAGTCAACATTAGGATACCTGTCCCACTCTTCGGCATTGGCAGGATTGCGGTATTTCTGCAGAATAGCTTCGGGTAAGGAAGCGCTCCAGCCACCCTGATTGATGATGAGTTCACGCTCAATAGAACGGTTCTTTAAAGAAAGCGCATCATAAGCGTCGTATTTTTCAGGGAGCTTTGAAGCGATTTTTGCAGTCATATTCGAACGGATCTGAATATTGGCCCTTCCCTGAGTTCCACGTTTGGTGGTAATCAGGATCACCCCGTTTGCCCCTCTTACGCCGTAAACTGCCGTAGCGGAGGCATCTTTCAATACGGAAATACTTTCTACGGAAGCAATATCAATGGAACTCATAGAGCGTTCAATACCATCCACCAGAATGAGTGGACTGGCATTATTCCAGGTTGTTTGTGCACGAATGATGATCTGCGGATCTTCGGCACCTGGCATACCAGAGCTGGAAGACGTGACCAGGCCGGGCAGGTTTCCGGTTAAAGCCATCCCAAGGTTACTGATTCCACCAGTACGCTCCAGTACCTTACCGGTGGTTTGTGTGATGGACCCGACCACGCTGGCCTTTCTTTGCTGGCCGTAGCCAATCACCACCACATTGTCCAGTTCTGAGGCGGCATCTTTCAGGTTGATGACGATATAATCCTGGTTGCCAACATTGATCGATTGTGTTGATTTGCCCACGTGGGTCACCTCCAGCACCTGTGCCCCACCAGGAACGGATATGGAAAAATTGCCATCTTTATCTGTTTTGGTGCTTACGCCTGTCTGTTTTACCTGCACGGAAACATCCGCGACCGGTGCACTTTTGGCATCAAGCACCAATCCTTTCACCACCCGCGCGTTCTGAGCGTACAGGGGGCCACAGAAAAAGATCGCCGATAGCGCTAACGTAGCCACGTATAGCCCTCTCCGCATCATTGAACTGAGAATCATGATGAACTTTTTTAATGTTTGAATTTTTTGCGAAAGTGGACATGTTCAGGACATATCATTCCTGGAAACACACCTTTGGAACCGGCCGGGGTTCCCTTACATCACCTAAGTAATAATTGTAATCCTGACACTAATGGGGGAAAATGTACATTGGCATAAACATCGTTTTGGTTTCATAATGCAATCGTTTAATGTTGAAAAATGGGAAGTCAGTTAGGACCTGACTAAAGCAGCGAACTAAAAGTAGGAGTGTTACCAAAAAATTGGTAGCAGGAATCTTTAAAAGAATAGGAGGAATGTTTAATAGCGGAGAG
>CAMLPA010000400.1 GCA_946481605.1 uncultured Flavihumibacter sp.
AGCCATTTCCGGTTGCATGGCAAACAGTACTTCCTGTTGAATGGAAGGCATATTGTTGATATGCCCCTGAGGAGCAAGCCTTGCATAATAAGCATTCGGGAACGCGAGTATGATGTGCAGGTGCTTGGAATAGGGAAGATAGTTCAGGAATGCGAAGATACCCAGGATGTGCAGCCACCAGCAGGTACGTTCAAGTCCGATCAGTGCGCTGTCGGAAAGTCCTGTGAATAGTGGTTGTAACAGGGATGATACCACGAAGTTTCCTGTAAGGAATTCACTGTAATGTGGCGCACCGCGTTGTTGCAGGATGGTGTCGGCGGCATTCATGGTCAGGAACAGGCTCATCAGTACGATTTCGGTGATGAGGATATAATTTGCGTCGGAACGGGGCCAGCCATCCAGTTCCTTCTTCCTGAAACGACGGATATTCAAGACATTTCTTCTGACCAGGAAAATGATGCACACGATCAGTACACCCAAAGCCAGTACTTCGAAGAAGTTGATGAGGAAATTATAGAAGCCACCCAGGTAGGGCGCGAAAAGGCGGTGTGTGCCGAAGATGCCGTCCAGGAATATTTCCAGCACTTCGATGTTGATGATCACGAAACCCGCGTAGATGACGAAGTGCAGGACAGCTACTGTAGGATTTCTGAACATCTTCTTCTGCCCGAACGCCAGTAACAACAGGTTGCGCCAGCGCGCTGCCGGGTTATCGGTCAGTGTTTCATCTTTTCCCAATAGGATGTTACGACGAATTTGTTTCGCCTTGCCTGCGAAAAGAAAGATGGCCGCAACAGCAGCCGCCACGAAAAGTATCTGCGGTAGAATCGACATAATAAGCAGTTGTACGCCACTAAGATAAGAGTTTTGCCTGTTTCGATGGTTAAATAGCTAAGTCTTATTAATTTACGACCAAATAAGCGCTATTGTTTTATGTCGGAACAGAAAAAATACATTTTAAATAAAGAAGAAGCCGGAAGAAAGATACAGCGGATGGCCTATGAAATTGCAGAAAGGAATATGACGGAAACACCGCCGGCACTCATCCTGGCAGGCATTCGCGACAACGGCGTGGTGATCGCCCGCTCTTTGCAGCACCTTCTACAACAAATCTATCCGGCGCCCGTACAAGTGCTGGAAGTGGAACTGGACAAACGGCACCCCGGTGTTATTACCTGGAGTGATGCCGGTGATTTTAATGGTAAAAACATTGTGCTGGTAGACGATGTGGCCAATAGTGGAAAAACGATGTTGTACGCATTGAAACCACTGCTGGAATTCCATCCCGAAAGTATTCAGACCCTGGCGCTGGTAGAAAGAACGCATAAGAAATTTCCTGTGCATACAGATTATGTAGGACTTTCACTGTCTACTACTTTGCAGGAACACATTTTTGTGGAGGTGGAAGGGGATAGGGTAACGGGAGCGTATTTGGTGTGAAGCCTCACCCCCAACCCCTCTCCGGGGGAGAGGGGCGTTTGTTCTGGGGTTTAAGTTGAAGGTGCGCCAGACATTACAAGTACTCTTAACTTGTTATGATTGTTTTGCTAAAAGAGTAAGCGAACTCCGTTAGAAGCGGCGTTTTTTTGTTTAAAAATTGAAAAAGAATAAAAGTGATTCTTTTTCAATGTTGAGCCAATAACGACCTTAGTAGATGAATTTACAGAAGTTTTCGCCCCTCCTTCACGGTTCTATTAGAACATACTTAGCCGTAATGCCAATACCTGTCTGAGCGTGTGAGGCAAGGTTAAGACCCATGAAATTATTAAACCTGAGATCGGATTTAGTAAATAGTTTTTCTCCCATGTCAAAATCTTTGCTGACGCTTAAGAGCAATACTGCTTTACTTATGGGCTTTTTCCATCATCTTGCCAGAAGTTATATCAGTTCTATAAAAAAGCTCCCATCAAGTATTGAACTTATTGGGAGCTTTTTTTATGAGAAATTGTAACCATTAGAGGATCGCATTATACAAGTTGAACGCAATCCGCACCCATCACTTTTATTTCACGGTAAAAGGTACTTTCACTTTATCCCACATCAGTTCAACCACACCTTTGGGGGTGATGTTGATGGTGAATTGTTCGGTCATGGCGTTGGCCTTGGGCTTTGCGGTAACCCGGAGTTGATCGGCGGTGGAATCATACTTGTAAGCGCCCCATTGCTCAGCGGTTTTGTTGAAAATGATGGTCCACTCTTTTTCACCAGGGATCGTGAAGAGGGAATATTTGCCCGCGGGCAGTGTTTTTCCGTTCACTTTTACGTCTTTATCCACGGTAAAAATAGTGGCTTCATTCGCACCGGTGCGCCATACTTTTCCATAAGGAGCAAAATTGCCTTCCCAAACATTTCTCCCTTTTACAGATGGGCGGCTGTAATCAATAGTAATGGTGGTTCCTTTTACTGTTTGCGTAACTGTGGCCGGAGGACTGGGGCGTTTGGATTTGTCCTGCTGTGCACTGGCGGAGGTTGCGGAAAGAACGAAAGCTGCACCCAATACTACAGTGGCAACGCGTTGAAAGATTCTTTTCATTGTATCAGTTTGTTGTTTTTAAAGTATTTGAAGCAGAAAGTTAACAAACCCTTTCTAAGAATGGTTCATAAAAATTATCTCTTTACATTGCGGGAAGAAAAAAACTGAATATGGTTACGTTGGATAACGGTAAACTCAGGGTGAAAATAGCGGAGAAAGGCGCGGAATTACAGGAACTGTTTTCAATAGCGGACGGGATCAACTTTATGTGGAGTGGAGATGCTGCTTATTGGGGGAAGTTCTCGCCAGTACTTTTTCCCATTGTTGGCACACTACGAGACAACATCTTTTCGCACAACGGCAAGACCTACTCACTCAGCCGGCATGGTTTCGCGCGCGATAAAGTTTTTACTGTAGAACATACTTCAGATAAGGAATGCAGCTTATTGCTTTCTTCGGATGAGGATACGCTGAAAGTGTACCCATTCCATTTTCATTTCAGCATAAAATACAGACTCGAAGCCGATACGCTGCTCGTAAAATATGAGGTAGAAAATAGCGGAGCGGAAAACATGTTTTTTTCCGTAGGTGCACATCCGGCATTTGCCGTACCATTCCTGCCGGAAACCACCTATACAGATTACACGCTTTTTTTTAATAGAGAGATTACGGCTGCACGCTGGCCCATTACACCCGATGGCCTGATCGCTGAAACGCCGGTTCCGCTGTTAGAACAAAAGGAGAAACTTCCGCTTTCCCATGAATTGTTCGAAAAAGATGCATTGGTTTTTAAACAGTTTCCTTCCGATTCCATCACTATCCAGGGTGCTAAAGGTGGTCCAGGATTGGAGGTGAGTTGGAAAGACTTTCCTTTTCTCGGCATCTGGGCCACGGAAAATGCTGATTTTGTATGTATCGAACCCTGGTGCGGTATTGCGGATGCCTGGAATGCCGGAGGCGAGATTGCTGCAAAAGAAGGGATCGAAAAGTTGGAACCGGGACACGTTTTTTCCCGGAGATGGCAGGTCCGTATAATCCCCGGATAAACAGCCGGATTTTCACTGTGCCACCGCTTCCTACCGTAGAAAAGCATACCTTTGCGCCTCCAGATAAACAAGGGTTTTCATGAAATACGAGCAGGAAATAAAGCGCAGAAGATCATTCGCCATCATATCCCACCCGGATGCGGGTAAAACAACGCTTACGGAGAAATTCCTCCTGTTTGGCGGTGCCATTCAAACCGCAGGTGCCGTTAAAAGCAATAAGATCAAAAAGCATGCGGCGAGTGATTTTATGGAGATCGAGCGCCAGAGAGGTATCTCGGTGGCTACTTCCGTAATGACCTTCGCATACAAAGGATGCCTGGTAAATCTGCTCGATACGCCCGGCCACAAAGACTTTGCCGAAGATACCTACCGCACGCTCACTGCCGTAGATAGCGTTATTCTTGTCGTGGATAGCGTGAACGGGGTTGAAGCACAAACCCGCCGGCTTATGGAGGTTTGTCGCATGAGAGATACCCCCGTAATCGTATTCATCAACAAAATGGACCGGGACGG
>CAMLPA010000401.1 GCA_946481605.1 uncultured Flavihumibacter sp.
CCTACTTCACCGAAACCCGCTGCATCATCATCTCCACAGATTCACTCAGTATCTGGTATTTGTGCGCGTTGAACTTATCCATTTTATCTTCCGGCAGGTTCATCATGTAAGCCTTTCCTTCAGCGATGAATTTATCGAAACCGGGATTCAGTTCATTGAAAGCGGTGAGTTCCATTTCCAGCACTTTCGCCACCACCGTGGAATTGTATTTACCGGATACCTGTTGTACCCGTGTATTGTCCACTTTAGCTGCGAGTCTGCCTTTCAGTTCGCCTGCTTTTTCCAGTTCTTCGGTTTCTTTTTTGGTCAGCGTAGTGAGGCCGCCCTTTCCTTCCATGATGTAATGCGTGGCGATGAATTTTTTCACATGATTGCGTGATTCGAGCGGAAGGTGGTACTGCAGTTTCCAGAAATTTTCGGAGCCACTGCGACGGATGGCGCTGGTTACGCGGGAAGGGCCGCTGTTGTAGGCTGCCACTACCAGGAGCCAGTCGCCTAGTTCGTTGTACAGTTTCTTAATGTACTTAGCAGCGGCATGTGTGCTTTTCACATAATTGGTCCGTTCATCAATTTTGCCATTCACTTTCAATCCCATCAGTCTTGCGGTGGAAGGGATGAATTGCCAGGGCCCCACGGCGCCTGCCCACGAAACAGTGGAGGCACGAAGATTGGATTCAATTACGGCCAGGTACTTCATTTCGTGTGGGATATCGTACCGGGAGAAGATCTCATCGATCATGTCGAAATAAGGTTTACCCCATCCCTTCATTTTATTGAGGTCGTTGGAATGTTTTTCCATGTAGTCTTCCACGAAACTGATTGCCAGGGGATTGAGTTCAGCCTGGAGGTAGTTTTGATCGGAAAGATCCTGGGAAACGAAGAGGTCTTTAAAACCTGCTTTTGTTTTTGCCGAACCAGCTTTAGCTGTGGCGTTTGCTGCAACAACGTCCTCCTTGTCGGCGGTGGTGTCGTTGAGGGCGGTAGTAGCTACCGAGGCCAATGGGCCTTGTTGCTGACCTTCCAGGTCGGTGGCGTGTAAGAGCGTTACACCCATCAAATGGATGAGGCACAACAGTAAACGTTTCATTTTCATCACAATAATTTGGGTTCACAAAACCGTCAAATGAATACATCCAATCTTGAAATCGTCTTAATTTCTAATCTTCTGATCCAGGGTCCGGATTTCTCACAATTGGATATTGTTACTGGTTGTTACGTTCCATCAGTTGGTGCGAGATGCGCAGCAAAGATAACTCTTCATTTTGGTTTGTCATAATCTGCAACCCGAAGGGCATCCCGTTGGAGTGCCTGAAGAGTGGAACCGAGATCGCCGGCACACCTACCAGGTTGGCATAAACGGTGTAAATGTCGGCGATGTACATCGCGATGGGATCAGCAATTTTCTCGCCAATTTTGAAAGCGGGGGTGGGAACTGTGGGGAGAAGGATGGCATCGTACTGTGAGAAGATGGCCTTTGTGGTATCGGCCAGTATTCTTCTAACCTGCTGTGCCTTAGTAAAATAAGCGTCGTAATAACCGGCGCTGAGCACAAAAGTGCCGAGGAGAATTCTTTTTTTAACTTCTTTTCCGAATCCTTCGGAGCGGCTCTTTTTGTAAAAGTTTAACAAATCTTCCTCCGCTGGAGTACGGTGTCCAAATCTTACCCCATCGTACCGGGAGAGGTTGGAAGAAGCTTCCGCCGTGGTCAATACGTAATAGGCAGGAACAATATAGTCAAGGTATTCAAAATCAACAGGTTCTACAGTATCCCCTTCTGCTTTGAGGTCATCAATGAGTTGGAGGATGGCCGTCCTGATCTCCGGATCGAGCCCTGGGTGATCGAGGGTTGCGGGCAAGTAAGCGAATTTCGGTTTGGAAGACTGGTCCAGTTCCTTGCTGTAAGCGGGAACCGGTTGAGAGGAAACGGTGGAATCAAAATCATCGGGACCGGCCATTACTTCCAGCGCCAGGGCCACATCTTCTGTATTGGTGCCGAAGATGCCGATCTGATCAAAAGAAGAGGCGTAAGCAATGAGTCCGTACCGGGATATCCTGCCGTAACCGGGCTTCAGGCCGATGATACCGCAGAAATCGGCGGGTTGGCGAACTGATCCGCCGGTATCGCTTCCCAGGGAAATCATGCAGGCACCAGACTGCACGGCTACCGCAGAACCGCCTGAAGAACCACCCGGAACCCTGGTTTCATCCAACGCATTCAGTACAGGGCCGTAGGCCGAGTTCTCGTTGGTGGAGCCCATCGCGAATTCATCGCAGTTGAGGTTCCCGATTATGATAGCGCCTTCTTCGAGTAAGCGGGCAATAGCGGTGGCATTGTAGATGGCTTCGTACCCTTTGAGTATGTTTGAGGCTGCGGTAACTTCATGCCCCAGGTAGCAGATCACGTCCTTAATGCCGATTACCACACCATGAAGTTTACCCATAGCTTTTCCTTCGGCACGCTGTGCATCCAGCATAACGGCGCGTTGCAGGGCTTCTTCCTTAAAAACTGCGGTAAAAGCATTGAGGTGCCGGGATTTTTCGATCTGAGAAAGATAGAACCCTACAACTGCTTCGCAGGAGATGGTCCCTTCTTTCAACTGCCGATGGTAGTCCCGGACTGAAGTGAATTCAAACAAAACCCATCCGTATTTATGTCATCAAAAATGCGGGCAACAAAAAATGGACTTACTGCTTAGGCAGATGCTTTGTCCTTCTCATTCATTCCTTCCTCGATCTCTTTCTTCACATTGCTCTTGGCGTCGTTGAACTCACGGATACCTTTACCGAGGCCGCGCATGAATTCTGGAATTTTTCTGCCGCCGAACAGGATCAATACGGCAAGAATGATCAATACCCATTCCATTCCACCAGGCATAGAGAACAACATCACGGGATTTGCTTGTAATAAAGACATGATTTCTCGTTTTAAATCTTAACAGTCTACAAAGTACGGCAAATTAAGCCGAATAGTTTTCAAAATAAGGGTGCTAAAGTAAATAATAGTTGGCAACCCCGAAAAGGATTAACAAACCGCTAAGAATGCAAACGAGTGCGCGAACGCTAACGAACGTTCCGGCAATTTTTATAATGCTTATTGGCCGCCTGGTGGGGCGTAACACTGCGTGCGCAGGAGGCGGCTACAATGGTGATCAATAGTAAAAGGGCAATGATCTTTTGCATATTGTACGGATTTGAGGGTAATGATACAAAACGGGCCGGAAAGCAAAAAGCGAAAACCGTACCGATTTTCGCTTTTTGAAGAAAATTTATAAAGCTGATTAAGCTGTAGCCACTCTTTTTTCTTTGATACGGGCGCTTTTTCCGCTTCTTCCACGCTGGAAGTACAGTTTAGCACGACGCACTTTACCTACTTTGTGCAGCAGGATAGACTCGATGTTGGGGGAGAAGATCGGGAATACCCTTTCAACGCCTACACCATCAGAAATCTTACGTACAGTGAAAGTAGCGGTTTGACCGGTACCCTGACGTTTGATTACATCGCCTTTGAAGGACTGGATACGCTCCTTGTTACCTTCTACGATTTTATAGTTAACGGTGATGTTATCACCAGCTTTGAAGTTGGGGAACTCTTTCTTCGGAGTCAACTGCTCATGAACATAAGCTACAGCAGAATTCATAATTCTTATTTTTAACGGACGGCAAAGGTAGGAATAATTGTAATTAATCCAAACTTTTTTTCCTTGTGATTACCTGGCTACGTTCACCGCTCTTTTTTCGCGGATCACGGTTACTTTGATCTGACCGGGATAGGTCATTTCTGTTTGTATTTTCTGGGCGATCTCGAAACTGAGTTTATCGCTGTCGCCATCAGTTACCTTATCGGCTTCCACGATTACGCGGAGTTCACGACCGGCCTGGATAGCATACGCTTTTTCCACGCCCTGGTAGGCCAGTGCGAGGTTTTCGAGCTCTTTGATTCTTTGCAGGTATTGCTGCATGATCTCCCTTCTTGCACCCGGGCGGGCGCCACTGATGGCGTCGCAGGCCTGTAC
>CAMLPA010000402.1 GCA_946481605.1 uncultured Flavihumibacter sp.
TCGTGGCGCAGAGTGGTATCCATCTTTCATTCAGTGATTACCTGGTGGATTTTCTATCCGAAAACGGGTTCGATCCGCAGTACGGCGCGCGTCCTTTGAAGCGGCTGATTCAGAAGGAGATTGTGAACTCGCTGAGTAAGAAAATCCTCGCGGGTGAAGTGGACAAAACGAAGCCTGTGCTGGTGGATGTGTTTGATAATGTAGTGGTGTTCCGGAATGAGTAGGTATGCAAGGCTGATATCAACAATGAGGGTAGTCGAAAGACTACCTTTTTTTTTGCGCTAAAACGTGGCCTGCTGTATGCTGGGTTCCGCTGGTGAAGTGTTTTTCTTCGAGATGTGTGAGTTAAAACACTGTTTTCGTAATGCTTTTCTATGAAAGTCAGGATTGGTGCGGTTTCGATGAAGTTTGTTGGGAGGAGAAGGTGGTTCGGGGATGGATACCCGGTGCCACCGACGTTGTTTTCCAGGGAGGAATACCGTTGTTTACACGTGCGGTTGGGAGGAAAACACGGTTTTCTATGTAGCAATTACTCCGGAGCTTTGTGACATGAAATTTGAAGTAAACAACATATACCACGTGTACAACCGTGGAAATAACAAACGGCGGATATTCTATTCGCATAGTAATTATTTGTTTTTCATGCAGAAAATGAAAGTGATGTTAACGCCTGTTTGCGATATACTTGCCTGGTGTCTTATGCCCAATCACTTTCATATCCTGATATTTGTATCTCCTGAATCAGTAAAAATGATAAAGCATCCAATGGAGATTCAAAAATTATCCTGGATGTTGGGGAAGCTTCTAAGCGCTTACGCCCAGGCGATCAACCGGAAGGAGGGATTTGTAGGTAATCTTTTCCAGCAGGGAACAAGAAGGAAATGTGTTTTGGAGAATGAGAATGTCAATGATGCCTTTGCTGATGATCCTACATATTTATGGAATGTATTTCAATACATTCACAACAATCCTGTTGAGGCGGGATTGGTTGATATAATGGAAGATTGGGCGTATTCTTCTGTTCATGAATATCTCTTGAGTTCGGATGATACAATATGTAACACTTCACTTGCAGGTACTTTAATGCCAACTGAAGAACATCAGATGGTTTAATCTCACGAAAACCGCTCCAGCAACCGTGCCACCAATGCTGTCCATCCCGTTTGATGACTGGCACCTGCACCACGTCCGTTATCGCCGTGGAAGTATTCATAAAATAGAATATGGTCCCTGAAGTGTGGGTCCTGCTGGAATTTTTGCGCGTCACCGAAAACCGGTCTTTTGCCCTGATCATCTTTCCGGAAGATATTGATGAGACGGTTGGCAATACGTTCTGCTACTTTGCCAAGGTGCATGTATTCGCCTGAACCAGTGGGGAACTCGACTGTAAAATCGTCTCCGTAGTAAAGGTGAAAACGTTGCAGACTTTCAATCAACAGGAAATTCACCGGGAACCAGATCGGGCCGCGCCAGTTGCTGTTGCCGCCGAACATATCGGAGTCACTTTCGGCAGGGGTGTATTGTACGCTGTAATCAACGCCATTCACTTGTAGGCGATAGGGATCTTTTTCGTAAATCCTGGACAATGCACGAATCCCAAATTCAGAGAGGAACTCATTTTCATCCAGCATTCGTTTCAGGATGCTTTTCAGTTGGTCGCCCCACACCAGGGAAACAAGGTGTTTGCCGCCACGACCCTGTTTTCTCCACTCGCTGATCAGTCTGCCCAGTTCGGGTCTGTGTTTTACCAGCCATTCCACCCGTTCCTCGAAGGCGGGGAATCTTTCAAAATATTTATCTTCAAAAACTTCAACCGCGAAAAGTGGAATCAAGCCTACCATAGATCGAACCTTCAGTTTGATCTGGTTGCCATCGGGCATCAAAAGTGCATCGTAATAGAATTTATCTTCCGGATCCCAGAGATTCTGACGGTCACCAATATGCGTCATCGCATCGGCGATGTAAAGGAAATGTTCGAAGAATTTGATCGACATATCGAAGTACACCGGGTTATGATTGCCCAGTTCCAGCGATATCTGCAGCATATTCAGGCAGTACATGGCCATCCACCCGGTGGCATCGCTTTGTTGCAGTTGGCCGCCACTGGAAAGCACGGCACTTCGGTCGAACAAACCAATGTTGTCCAGGCCAAGAAATCCGCCCTGGAAGATGTTCTTATTCTGCGAGTCTTTCCGGTTTACCCACCAGTTGAAGTTCATGCAGAGCTTATGGAAAATCTTTTCGAGGAACACATAGTCCTGCGAGCCATTGTACACATATTCCAGCTTAAACACGCGCATGGCAGCCCAGGCATGAACAGGCGGGTTCACATCGCTGAAGTTCCATTCGTATGCTGGCAATTGCCCATTGGGGTGCATGTACGATTCGCGGGTGAGCAGCAGCAATTGTTCTTTCGCGAAAGCTACGTCCACCATAGCGAGGGGAATACAGTGAAATGCAAGATCCCATGCCGCGTACCAGGGATACTCCCATTTGTCGGGCATCGAAATAATATGACCATTGTAAAGATGTGGCCAGTCGTGGTTCCTGCTTTTCGGGTGCCTGTGGTACATTTCTCCGGAACCTGGTTTCGGGCCGTTCATCCACTGTGCGATATCGTAATGGTAGAACTGCTTGCTCCAGAGCAATCCTGCCATAGCCTGACGGTGAATGCGTTTATCATCAATAGATTTCAGGGGTTGCTGAAGCCCTTCATAGAAAACATCCGCTTCTTTTTTCCGTTGGTTGAAAAGCGCGATAAACTGATCCTGGGTGCGACAAATTTCTCCTTTCGTGAGTTGGAAGTAAAATTCTTTATAACTTCTTCCGGGAATGGTAACGGGATACCAGATACCCATTTTAGTACCGCTTTTTTCTGAATTCACCGCATTGGTATCCTGCTGTATCAGGAACCGGTGAATACCATCTTTATAGCAGCATCCGGGGCTTGGTTCTTTATTCAGTGTGGCCGGATCGGTTTCATTTTCACAAAAAAGCTGGTTGCCGGCAACAGGGGAGTAGAAGCGCCAATGCCCTAAATCAGGATGGTACAACTGGGCGATCTGGTCTGAAACTGCTTTGATGACAGGCTTTTCAGCAGCAGCATCGGCCTGCCAGGTGTTCCTGAACCAAACCTGCGGAATAAGGTGCACATTCGCTTTCCTGTTGTGCCGGTTGGTGAGCCTGATACGGATGGCGATGTTATCCGGATTGAATTTGGCGTACTCCACTTCCATGTCGATGTATTCGTCTTTATCAAATACACCCAGTTCGTGTAATTCCACTTCAGGATCACGACGGCCCCTGTGGCTGTTCTCCCGGTAAATCTGATCGTAGGGGAATGGCTTCAGCGGGTACTTGTACAGGAAGCGCATGTAGGAGTGGGAAGGCGTATTATCGAGATAGTAATACAACTCTTTTACATCTTCACCGTGGTTGCCCTCGGGACCAGTGAGCCCAAAAAGTCTTTCTTTTAAAATGGCGTCTTTCCCGTTCCAGATGGCGGGCGCGAAGCACAGTAGTTGCTGGTCGTCGCTGAATCCACCCAATCCATCTTCTCCCCAGCGGTAGGTGTATTTGTGGGCGATACTGTGGTGGCAGAACCCCCATGCGTCACCGGTGGTACTGTAATCTTCCCGCACCGTACTCCATTGCCTTTCAGAAAGGTAGGGCCCCCATTGGAGCCAGTTGCGCGCGTTGGAGTAATGTTCCTTCAGTCGTTGTTTTTCTACATTCGCCAAATCATCCATGGTAACTAGCTTCATTTCCAGGTACAAGCTACAAAAAATACCTGAAAAGCCGGGTGCCACAAAGGGAATACTCCTAACTTGTGTATATGTTTTATTAAACGAATATGTGTTATGAAGACCTGGCTCAATACGGAGGAATTAGGTACAATGTTGCTTTGCATCGGTGGAATCTGGTATATGAATACCGGAATAGCGTGGTATTGGTGGATACTACTTTTCTTCTCTCCCGACATCAGTATGCTGGGCTACCTGGGCGGAAATAA
>CAMLPA010000403.1 GCA_946481605.1 uncultured Flavihumibacter sp.
CCGCCGGTATCCGCGACCATACCGCCGATGCAATTGAAATGATCGGCGTGGAAAAGAGCCGGGAGAAAATGCGCTCCGCCGATCTGGTATTGTATTTGTTCGATGTAAATGATACCGCGGAAGAAGTGGCTTCAGCGGTGAGAGAGATCGAAGCAGCCGGAACACCTTATGTGCTGTTGGGCAATAAGGCTGACACCCTTCCTGAAGCAACGCTGAAGGAAAAATTCTCTTCCCTGGAGGTGCTTTTCCTGTCTGCAAAACATGTGTTGAATATAGAAGCGCTTAAGAAGCGGTTAGTCGATGCCGTTATTTCCGGTGACCTCAGTTCAGAAGATACGATTGTGACCAATGCCCGGCATTATCAGGCTTTACAACAGGTGGCGTCGGCATTGAGCGATACGAAGAATGGGATGGATAATGGGTTGCCCGGCGATTTGCTCGCGTTGGATATTCGAAGGTGTTTGCATTTCATAGGAGAGATTACCGGGGAAATTAATACGGAGGATAAGTTGGATTATATATTCAGTAAGTTTTGTATCGGGAAGTAGGTGGTGTTTTTAAAATTTGCAGGTTCGGAAAGTTAGTGTGAATCATGGGTGAAAAAATGTCTTTAAAATAAAAAAAATATTTAAGCGTAGTTTTTTTTAAACTATCCTTGCATTGGATTAACATTAAACCTTATGAAGTATTTATTACTGCTTGGCTGCTGCCTTTCCTGGTTTTATAGTGTTGCTCAAAAACCTACTGTAAAATGGGGAGAAGAGATTAAAATGAGCAGAGAAATTACCGATCTCAGATTTATACTTGCGGATAAATCCGGCCTTTACCTTGAAGAGGGGCATCTTACCAATAAGTTTGGAGCACTGATACGCAAATCAGCTAAATTATTAAAACTGAACAAAAATTTTGTTGAAGTCTTTAAAAGCGACTTTGACGATGATCTGAAAGGAAGAAAGTTTATTCAATTCTTTACTTTCAAAGATAGGATGTACATGATTGCCTCCAGAATACTGAAGCGGGACGGCATGGTTGTAGTGGATGGAATAGAAGTTAATAAGCAAAATGGATCGCTTGTAGGAGACTGGAAAGAGATGACCTCTTTTCAGAGGACGAAAAATACAGAAGATATGGATTTTAAGATCAGCTATAATGCTGATAGCTCCACAATGTTATTCATAAGCAGGCTGAAGGATAAAGCGGACAATGTATTTTCTTTGCAGGAGTTTGGTGAAAATCTTCATAGTAAAGGAAATGCGGTGGAAATTTCCAACGGGCTTGGTCCCGAAACTTTCCAGTTGGAAGATGTGATTTATACCAATAAAAAAAGAATAATTGTAGTGGGCAGGGAATTTGTATACCGTAACGGGAAGAAAAAAGAGAAATTTCTGGACTTCTCACAATACAATATCCGCATATACAATGAAACTGGAAAGCAAATAGCTGATATCAATACATCAACAGGTGGAAAAACAATTACCAGTGCAAAAGTTTTACAGGAGAACAATAATGATATTGTTCTTGCTGGATTCTTCAGTAAAAGCCCTAAGGATAAAACTATTGATGGCTTACTCATTCAAAGGATTGATCCGGTTAGCGGAAATGTGATGGCCGCCAGCGAGACACCGATAACCCAGGACATGCTGGGAGGTGAAGTGGAGGACACAGATACAGAAGAAAGCGGAGCTTTAAGTAAAAAGCAAAAAGAAAAGCTGAAAGACTCTGAGGATGAGTCTTTTTCGGCACACATGAAGTTTCGAAAGATTTATTATACCAGTGACAGCGCATTGATATTACTTGCTGAAAAGTTTCATCATAAGAAATTCCTTACCAGCAGGTTTAGAGACCCCTCTCCTGCAAGGCCTGCAATGACAGTAGTTCAAACGACTTATTCTGCATATGAATGTGGAAATATAATGATATCCAGAATCAATAAAGCGGGAAAGGTTGAATGGATCAAAGTCTTACCCAAAGCACAAAGGGAATGGGTGGTAGATGAAGGTCCAGGAAGCTCAGACAGAGCTTTCCCCGGCTTATGGGATCCTGTTAGTCGTCCTTTCATGGCTGGT
The DNA here is from genome assembly GCA_946481605.1 of uncultured Flavihumibacter sp. The sequence goes on from CAMLPA010000403.1 coordinate 2,067, forward strand.
TTTGGTTCTATTCAGGCTCGAAATAAAATTACCATCTTCTTTAACGATATGGGGCAGAACGCTTCTGTACTTCAACCCGGACAAAAGGTAAAACGTATTGAATGGTTTCCTACCTCGGCTTGCTTTGCTGTAAGTGTTGATGAAGTAACGGGAAAGATGGAACGCCACAGGTTGTTCGAAAATGCTGCGGAACCTACATTTTTACCACGTTTTACAATGGCTTATGGTAATGAATTGTTCATGATCCGGAAACAGGATTTACTTATAGGAAAAGCAAGGCTCACAATCGGAAAATCGACAATAAGGTAGGGCAGTTCTTACTGTTATTTAAACAGGTCCTCCATCTTTACTTCTGATACGATGCGCCCTGTATAATACATATTATGCTTCGTTCCATAGGTTGTAATCAACGTAGGGAAGATCGTCTTCTTCGTTTTGGTTTGTGCCTGGAAAACCTGCACCTTGCTATCCAGTTCATTCGCATATTTTTTATCAATGGTAAATTCTCCGTTCGCAAATTTCATTTCACATATGTTGATGCAGTGATCAGCCCGGTCTAGCAGCAGATCGATCTGCGCGCCTGTTTCTCCTTTTTTCGCGTTATAGCGCCAGCCCGAGGCTTCAGTATACACGGCAGCGATACCAAGCGCCTTCTTGACCTGCTGTATATGTTTTTGGCAAATGGCTTCGAAGGCATAGCCGCTCCAGCTTTTATATGATTGACCTTCCGCAATTTTGTGCCAGGTGCCGGCTCCCGTAGCACGGGTGCGGTCAATGAACTTCAAGTAGAACAGTGAGTATTCGTCTGAAAGTTTATAGATACCGTCCCTGGAAGTTTTTTCAAAGGGGATGTATTGTGTGATGAAACCGGAATGCTCCAGTTCTTCAAATAAGCGGGTGGTGGTGCCGCCGGTGGTGAGCCCGCAGGCTTTGATAACTTCCGCCCGACTCATGCCTCCTGCTTTTTTAGCAAGTTCCCGGACGATGGCCTCGTGGTGACTGGCGTTGTCGAACAGCGATCGGTACAGGACATTAAACTCCGTCTTGAGCATCCCGTTCTTTTCAAAGAAAAGTTTATCGATGACCTGCTGGGCACTTTGGTCTTTGTCTACCTGTTTTAAATATTGGGGAATACCACCCATAGCCATATAAAGCTGTAAAATCTGGTAATGGTCCAATTTCAGACCCCGGCTGATCAGGTAATCTTCAGATTCTTTCAGGCTGAAAGGTAATAGCTGGATGGTCCTGCTCACCCTGTTATGCAGTCCACCTTTGTTATGGAGGATATTTTCGATCATCCACGACGCTGCCGAACCGCAGATTACTACTTTCAGTTGAGGCTGGCGGGATGCCCAGGTGTTCCACCAGTGGCCGAAGGCAGTTAAGAATCCTGATTTGGCAGTATGTATCCAGGGGAATTCATCAAACAGCACAACGGCAGGCTGGTCTTTTAATTTGGTGGCAAGAAAGTCGCCGAGAAAAGTAAATGCCTGTACCCAGTTGACCGGGGTAGCAGGCGGGATTGCCGATTGCATGGCCTGCTGTAGTGACCTGCTGAAATTGAATAGTTGTTCAGGCAGTCCGGCTTCATGAATGCCGGTACACTCAAACACAAGGTGTTTTTGGTAATAGTTACGGATTAGGAAAGTCTTTCCCACGCGGCGGCGTCCCAATATAACAATCAGCTCCGCCTCTTTGGAGACGAGCATCTCTTTTAGAATTTTCTTTTCGGCATCCCGTCCGATAATCGATTCTTCCATGAGTTATGGACAATTTTAGATTTTTATACTCGTCCACAAATATAGTATTTTTGATACTTATGGACGATTATAGAATTTCCTAGATGTCCATAACTATCAATTTTTATCCCCAAAGTAACGTGCCTCAATCCCCTAAGCTGGCACGTTATTTTATACTTCTTCCCCCGGGATTACCTCCCTATA
>CAMLPA010000404.1 GCA_946481605.1 uncultured Flavihumibacter sp.
CTTATCAATCAGCTCCTGGATATCCCCGTTCAGCACATCATCCATATTGTACATGGTGAGCCCGATCCGGTGGTCGGTGATGCGGCCCTGCGGGAAATTGTAGGTGCGGATTTTAGCGCTTCTGTCGCCGCTGCTTACGAGACTTTTACGGTGGCGGGAGATTTCTTCTTCCTGCTTGCGTACCTGTTCTTCGTAAAGTTTGGTCCGCAGCATGTTCATGGCCTTTTCGCGGTTCCCGAGCTGGGAACGCTCTGTCTGGCATATTACCACCGTACCTGTTGGAAGGTGGGTAAGCATTACTTTCGTTTCCACTTTGTTCACGTTCTGACCACCGGCGCCACCGCTTCGGGCGGTTTCCATTTTCACATCGGCGGGGTTCAGTTCAAAGTCTACCTCTTCGGCTTCGGGCATTACGGCCACGGTGGCGGCGGAGGTATGCACCCTGCCGCTGGCTTCGGTAGCCGGCACACGTTGTACGCGGTGCACGCCACTTTCAAATTTCAGGGTGCCGTACACATCGTCGCCCACTACTTCGAGGTTTACTTCCTTGTAGCCGCCCACACTGCCTTCACTTTCGCTGAGTACCGCCGTTTTCCAGCCACGCTTCTCACAATACTTCATATACATACGGAGGAGATCGCCCGCAAAAAGACTGGCCTCGTCTCCACCGGTTCCGGCGCGTATTTCAAGGATGGCATTCTTTTCATCCTGCGGATCTTTCGGGATCAGCAACTGGCGGATATGCGCTTCCAGTTCCTGTTTTTTTTCTTCTAGTCCGGCCACTTCTTCTTTGGCCAGGTCCCTCAGTTCCTCGTCATCTCCGTTTAAAGCTTCTTTGTTGAAAGCGATATCATCCAGTATGCGCAGGTACGACTGGTAGGCCTGTACAATTTTTTCCAGGCTCCGGTATTCCTTGCTCATCTGGCTGAAACGTTTGTTGTCGTTCACGACTTCCGGGTTGGTGAGGGCCACGCCCAGGTCGTCGAATTTGGCTTTGATCGCTTCCAGCTTATCTAACATAGATTTCTTTATTTTTAGGCCCCGTTGGAACGAGGGATTGCAAAATTAACTGAATTCGGGGCATGACATACAGAAAATTCAAAGGTGATCGGTTGTTTACGGGAAAAACCTTCGTTTCCGGGGAAATGGTATTGGTTACGCGGGAAGATGGAACGGTGGAAGACATTATTCCCGAGGCTGAGGCGGGAGAAGATGTAGTGCAACTGGATGGGATCATTTGCCCGGGTTTCGTAAACGCGCATTGTCACCTCGAACTCTCATTTCTGAAAGACAGGATACCCCCACATACAGGAATGGTTCCTTTCCTGCTGGAAGTGATGCGCCACCAGGGCAGCGAAGGCAGTGCCGTTCTGGAAGCCATGTCCAATGCCGACCGGACCATGCACGAGAACGGCATCGTTGCGGTGGGCGATATCTCAAATACACCCGCCAGCATTGAGGTGAAGCAACATTCTTCCCTGTATTATCACACTTTTGTGGAAACGGCCGGGTTCGTACCCTCCGGCGCTGCGGCCAGGGCAGAATTTGCCCTAAAAACCGCAGGATCTTTTACAACAGCAGGGCTTCCCAATTCGGTTTCACCCCATGCACCGTATTCGGTTTCCCCCGAACTGCTGGGCATCATCAACCAACATACAGCGGACCAACTGGTTTCCATCCACAACCAGGAAAGCAGTGCCGAAACGCTTTTCTTTCAATATAAAAAAGGCGGCTTCCTTCAGCTCTACACGCAATTGGGCATACCGATTGATTTTTTCCGGCCCACCGGGAAAAACAGTATTGAATGGTGGCTTCCCCATTTTAATCAACGGCAGCAATTATTGCTGGTGCACAACGTATGCACCACGGAAGCGGATATTGCTTATATGAAAGCCTCAGCCGCTGCAACAGGTATTCCTTTCAGCGCACTTCACTTCTGCCTTTGCCCCAACGCAAACTTATACATTCAGCAATTGCTCCCGGACCTCCGTTTGTTGCTGCAACATGATACACATCTCGTCATTGGCACAGACAGTTACGCCTCCAACCATACACTGGATTGCTGGAACGAAGTACGCACTTTACATGAAGCATATCCGGAAGTATCCCTGGAAACCTTACTCCGCGCCGCTACATTCAATGGTGCAGCAACATTGAACATAGCCAACCGGTACGGCAGTTTTGAGCACGGTAAACAACCAGGCGTGGTTTTGCTGAAAGGTGAAGTGAGCAGAAGGATTTTGTAAACCAGCGTACATCCGTTCAAAACCATTTCTTTTAACAACAGCCCATATTTACACTATTCCCGCCTCCAGCAATCACTGTTCTTCCTTTACAGAGATAAAGGTTTCCACCATGGCATTCTCACCGTCATAATATTGCTTACCATGAACGGTAAAGTCGGCCCTGTAGGCCCGGTTCAGGTGCTTGTTCTGCCATATTTCGAGCCAGGTATTAAAAACTGCTTCCGGCATTTTTCCTTTTGATACAAACTTTTGGTACACGTCGGTTTCGATGGTTATGCCCACAAAACCTTCAGGGATTTCATCCAGTGTTTGCACCGGAACACCGATTATTGTGGTGTAAGGACTTGTATGGTCGGTTTCATAATCTGTGTAAACGGCATAAACTTCGTCGCTTGTTTTTCCGCCGATCTTGTCCTTAATATTTTCTCCCCAGAATCTTTGCCACAGCGCCTCAATGTCTTTTGAAGATTGTCCGTTTGCATTGGTCGTTCTTACCGAGATGCCGATCACATAAAATCTTCCGATGGTTTGATGGTTCATTCTTGCAGTATCTTTTTCGTTTTTAAATTGAGTTGAACAGGATATCACCGTGCATGCCAACAGCATCAGTTTGGATAAAATTCCCATTTCCAATTTTTTATACAACAAAGCTAAAATGGCATTGTGACAACCTTATGGCAAGGGTGTCTGACATTTTTTTCTGCACAACTCAAAATATTCTTCAAACGTGATTTTATGTGGTTCAAAAGTTTCGTTCAGGACCATCAACCTTTCAATACGGTCAAGCCGAAAAGCCCTGTAATCGTTTCTAATCCGGCAGAAAGCAATCAGCAACCAGTTTTCCTGCGTAGTGTAAACGGCAAATGGCTCAACGGTTCTTTCGGTTTTCTGCCCGGTTTCCGGTGAATAATAATGAATGCTGACCAGGTTGAAATTGGTAAGCGCCAATTGAAGCGTAGACAGGTTATTGCTGGTGCGGTTGTGCGCGATGTTCTGCGCCGAACGGAGCCGGTCTGAAAGCAGGTTCGCTTTTTCCTTGGTATTTGTTCGGAGCACCGATCTTATTTTGCTGACGGCGGCCATATAATCTTTAACAAGTGACGCATCTCTGTTGCGGAGTATGATTTGTTCGGCAGTGATCAATGCATTGGCTTCCTGTTCTGAAAACATTACCGGCGGAATGCGGTATCCTTCCATCAACATGTATCCCTTTCCTTCTTCAGTAAGAATAGGAACACCGGCCATTTCCAGCGCTTTAACGTCCCTGTAAACGGTTCTTTTACTGATCGAAAACTTTTCCGCCAGTTCTATGGCGGTCATCAGTTTTTTAGTCTGAAAGTAAGTGAGCATGGCGGTTAGCCTGGAAAGCCGTGTAAGGTCTTTATCATTCATTTTTTTGTTGTTGAAGATGCGGCAATCGGTACAGTATCGTGGTAAAAGAAACGCTACAAGATAGGCAATCTTTCCCCCGGATATTATCAGCACCTACAAATACCAATGGTAATACTGATTATTCGAAACTACTTTTTTACCACTGAATTTTATGTTGTTCCTGCTCGGTATAATCACCGATTGGGATAAGAGAAAACAACGGATTGAAGCGAAATGATAACACCAATAAGAACAGGCTCCCAAACAACTTTCCAAAACATTTTTGTGCCCCCAATATTATTCGATTCCGATGAACTATGCCCCTCTCACGCGGGAGAGGGGGCGGGGTGAGGCCGCGTGAGGGATTGCAGCGAAAAGCCCGCACCCGCC
>CAMLPA010000405.1 GCA_946481605.1 uncultured Flavihumibacter sp.
GCGTAGATATTCCCGAACACCTGTGTATTCGTGAGTTTGGTGCCCCTGAAATGACTTTCCGCGATGGGGTTCCCGATATCAGGACGGAAACCGCCCATATCCGTGCTGTTGCCTGCGCCCCAGGTGCCGTCGAGGTTTTTGAGCGGTGTAAGCGGGTTGAGGATGGTGGCATCGAATATTGCGCCGGGCGCTGCATCTGCCAGCGTGATGTTCTGAATACTACGCGAAGCGTTTGCGCTTACGCCCATTTTCAACCAGTTCTTCAATTGGTGATCCAGGTTGAAGCGGGTGGAATATCTTTTGAAATCAGATCCCAGCAAAGTACCCACCTGGTCGAAATAGTTCATCGACAAATAGTAATTCGTTTTGTCTTTTCCGCCCGAGAAACTCAGTTGGTGGTTCTGGATCTGACCGGTGCGGAACATCGCTTCCTGCCAGTCGGTACCCTCACCCAGCAGTTCGGGGTTGGCGAATTCTTCTATGGGGTTAACGGCCACCTCATTGTGGTACTGTGCGAACTCGCGGAGGTTCATCAGGTCGAGCCGGTTGGCTATTCTGGCCTGACCAACATACACGTCGTAGTTGATTTTGCCTTCTCCTTTTTTCCCTTTCTTGGTTGTGATCAGGATCACACCATTCGCAGCCTGTGATCCGTAGATAGCCTGTGCCGATGCATCTTTCAGGATATCCACCGATTCAATATCATTCGGGTTGAGGGTAGCCATTACGCTGTTGCCCGTTTGCCCGTCGGCGCCGCCAAGACCTGCAAAACCCGCGCTGGAACGTGTGTTGCTGAAAAACGGTACACCGTCAATCACGATCAGCGGATCGTTGCTGTTGATGGTGGTTACACCGCGCACTTTCACAGAAACGCCACCACCGGGCTGACCGGTGTTGTTGGTAACAGTTACCCCGGCCACTTTTCCCTGCAGCGCCTGGTCGATGCCAGAAACCGGCAGGTCTTTAATGTCTTTTTCAGTAACGGTGGAAATTGAAGAACTGATGTCGCCACGGCGTCTCGTGCCGTAACCGATCACCACTACCTCATTCATTTTGTCTTCCGCCACATTTAATGTTACGAGGATATTGGAACGGTTTCCAATTGCGATGTCCTGCGTACGCATACCCACATAAGAAATGGAAAGTGTGGTGGTGGCTTGTGGAAGTGTAATGCTGAAGGCGCCGTTAGCATTACTGGTTACCGACTTTTTCAGCCCCTTCGCACTAACAGTGGCATTGGCAAGCGGTGTGCCTTTTTCATCGGATATGATCCCGGTTATAACCTTTTCCTGTGCATAGGAAAGAAGGAGGATAAAAACGCCGCATAGCGTAAGTATCACTCTTCGCAATGAAGAATTTCTCATATAGCAATCGTGTTTGAACCAAATGTATCCGTATTCCGGGGAAAATAATGATACTTATTTAGCAGATATGAATGAAAATTAAATCATAAAAAAAGCTAATGCTGATTTTTATTTTTAAATAACTGATTATTATTGTTTTATAAGTTACCTGTTGGAATTGGTTCGATAATACTTTTTTACTGAAAGGAAATACTTTTTTATACCTTCATTCGCGGTTAAGCTTGCAATATGATGAAAACGGAACTTCTGAGGGAGATTACCCCGCTCACCCAAAGTGATTGTTTTACGGTGTTCTCACGCACTAAAAACAAGTTCGATTTCCCATTACATTACCACCAGGAGTTTGAACTGAACTTCATCTGGAATGCGCCGGGCGCGAAACGGATGATCGGTGATCACATTGAAGAGATAGAAGATATTGAACTGGTACTTGTGGGGCCTGATCTGCAACATGGCTGGTTCACACACAAGTGTACCAGCGCACAGATCAAGGAGGTGACCATCCAGTTTCACCGCAACCTGTTCGACGAACATTTTCTGCAACGCAACCAGATGAGTTTTATCCGCGCGATGTTTGAACGTTCCCTGAGAGGAATTCTCTTCTCCCGTGAAACCACTGCAGCCATTATGCCGCGTTTAATGGAGCTGCCGCAGAAGCATGGATTTGATTCGGTGCTGGAACTGATGTCTATCCTGCATGATCTCTCCATTTCCCGGAACATGCGTACCTTATCGGATGTGTCTTTCAGTAATATGGAATCATTCAGTTTCAACAGCCGCAGGGTGAAGGAAGTAATGCATTACCTGAATGCGCATTTCGATAAAAATGTAACCTTATCTGAATGTGCCCGTCTTGCCGCTATGACGGATGTGGCTTTCAGCCGTTTTTTCAAAGCACGGACCGGGAAAACTTTTATTGATACCTTAAATGATATCCGCCTGGGACACGCTTCGCGGATGCTGATAGAAACCACACAAAGCGTAAATGAGATCGCCTACAAATGCGGGTTCAACAACATGTCGAATTTCAACCGCATCTTCCGGAAGAAAAAAGATTGTACCCCCCGCGATTTCAGGGAAGCCTATACTTCTACGGGCGTAAGGGCGTTTTTCTGATCAGTTGGCTAAAGCTGGTACAAGGAAGGAGAAGCGGCTGCCTTTTCCTTTTTCGCTTTCAATGAAGAGTCTTCCGTTGTTCTTCGCAAGGTATTCACGGCAGAGTAGCAGTCCAAGCCCTGAACCCTGTTCACTGGAAGTTCCTTCCACGGTAAAATGTTCTCCCTTCAGCAACTGTTCCACTTCCTCTGGGCTCATTCCTTTTCCCTGGTCCTGTACAAAAACGCGGACCATTTTTCCTTCGGCACTGGCGCCAATTTCAATGAAACTGTTTTCGGGGCTGAATTTGATGGCGTTGGATATGAGGTTGCGCAGTACCAGATGAACGGAGTCTGGGTCCGCGAAAACCGGTGGACAGGCCGCGATTTTATTTTCGAGCCGGATTCTTTTGTTTTCGGCCTGCAGGCGCATCAGCATCAACACCTGTTCAGTCATTTCTTTTACGTCGACACGGGAAGGATGTATTTCCGAGGCGGTGATTTGCGCCTTCGACCAGGTGAGCAGGTTTTCGAGCAGGTTTGTAGTATAGTTGAGATCGTTCACAATATCTGGCAATGCTTTTTTTACATCTTCTCCTGAAAAATCATATTGCCGGGCCATAGTGAAGTAGTTGCGCAAGGCGTAAACCGGGTTGCGGAGATCGTGGGATACAATGGAGAAAAGTTTGTTTTTCAGCTTGTTCAGTTCTGCCAGTTCCTGCGCCTGTACTTCGAGCCTGTCAGCTTTTTCACGTATTTCCTGGGCCTGTTTCCGGACCTCAACATTTCTAGAAGCTAGTTTTCTTGCCTGTTGTTTGAGCTTTTTTTCAAAAGCGATGGTTTCGTTTTTAATCAGGAACAAAGCGTAAAAAATGAGGAATCCTGCAATGACCTGGTTAGCGATAAAAAATGCCGGGTTGATGTCTACTAACCTTATGGAGCCTTGTTGCGGAACTATTTGCGAGATAAGGTAACCAAGAAAACAATACGAACAGGTTAGAATTACCGTTTTTAGTCTGTTTAAAAAGAATACGGAGAGAACGCCATATAATATGAAGAATAACTCAAGGCCAAGATCCGTTTGCCTGAAATACATAAGCGCCGTAAAAAGCGGGTAAAAGAGAAAATAAAGGGTAAAAGCGGCGGCGTGCTTTTTTTTGCCTGTGAGCCATAAAACGATGGAACTGATGGGAACGGGAGAGAAAGCTACCACCCATGCCTCCCAGGGAAGTTCATCGTGATTTAGAATACCCGCCAATGGGATGAAGAGGCCCGTCAGCAGGCCGAAAATATTCAGGATATTAAATATGCGCAGTTTTCTACGCATGTATTCAGGAAGATCAGGCGCGTTCCCCCATGAGGAAACCTGGTCGTTCAACGCTTCCAGTCGGTTCATACGGTCAGATGTTACAGAGTTTGGTTCGAAGGATAGGTCGCTTCCAGGATAAGGCGCTATTTCATGGGATGTTAAACGAAATATACAGGTTTTAACGGAATTGTAAAACGTTCAGTGTTTTTTATACACTTCTTTCAGTGTTTATACTTAG
>CAMLPA010000406.1 GCA_946481605.1 uncultured Flavihumibacter sp.
AGCGCCCACTGGCGTTGCGATGTGGTATTCAGGATATAGTTGGTATAGTAGCGGTTGCCTTTTCCATCGGGATAAGTATGATCATCCTCCAGCATCAATGCGATATTCAGCACATTCCGGGCCTGCATCAGGTTCCAGTTGTTGAAAGCCACGCCATTGGCGATCTGAAGATCGGCCCATTTCCGGAACACGACGGTATAAACATTCACCTTTTCAGGCGCATGCTTTATGATGTATTGGTGCAGAAAATCAAAGCAGCCGGTAAGACTGTTCAGTATGGCCACTTCCTGGATCACTTCAAAAGAAGACAACCCCGCCAGCGTTTGATGGTGCCCGTTTGAAAGATCTTTTGGAACGTTCCTGTACACCATGCCCGTCATATAGGTATCGAAAAGATCGAAAGCAAACTTCGCGTACTTTTCTTCCCCGGTAATAAAATAAACCACGGAAGCCGTGTAAGCCATCCGCATGATATTGTTGTTGATGCCTTCTATGATGTTCCCGGTTTTGGCGATATCGGCCCATTCCATTTTCCCGGTGGACCTGTTCACGAGATAGAGCCCACGCGGGTCATCCATATAAGGAAGGATGTCTTCCAGTTTGGGCGTGGCATGTGTGGGAATACCGCCCCGCATACCGGGGAACTTCACGGTGGGAACGGGTGCTTCTCCTGAAGCATGATCGTATGTGCCGCCTTTAATGAAGATATCTTTATGCTTTGTTTTCCAAAACATTTGCAAGCGGGAGGGCATCCATGTAGCATCGGTTCTGTGCCTGTCCACATGCGTTTCAATGCCTTTCTTCGCCTGCTCCAGGATGGAGGCGGCCCAGCTTTCCGTTGCTACAAGACTGCGCAGCCTTGCTGCCTTGTCCCCGTTTCCCGTGATGTAACGCGGATGCTCATGTGAAAGCAGTGGCTTAACGGGAATATCCTGCGCCACGGAATGCCGGGCAAAAGAAATCAGGCAAACAAAAAATACAAATTTCTGTATCATGGTCATTTTAAAGAATACAACAAAGTACCGAACCCAAGCTGATCGAATCCGCCGCTGTTGGGACCGTAGTCGCCACCACCGCCTTCAGGACGTACCGACTGCGCACCCAATTGGGTGTACTGCGCGGCCAGTCCTTTCCTTTTCACATAATGGTTGTACACCATCTCCCACATTGGCCGCACTGCACCTCTTCCATCCGCGCTGATCTGCGTATGCGTATTTGGGGCGCAATTGGCACCGGAGCCCCAGGCATATTCCTTAAAAGGTACGGAAAGCTTTGCCACATTGTATTTCGCGGTGTATTCACTTGCTTTAAGAATGCGGTTGTTGTCGAAGCCGTACAGGTCATCGCCCTGGTTCCAGGCGATTTCGCAGATCACGCCTATCAGCGCGATGCAAAGCGTGGCGTGGCCCTGGTCGCGGCCACTCTCCTGCATTTGCCCGAGTCCATCCGGGTGAATATGGTAAACAGCTTTTAAGAAATTGCCGTTTCCCTGTCCTCGCTGGATATAGTTCATGGCGTAATTGTACAACTCCCTTTTATCGGTGAGCACCCCTATGGCCATGACCGAAGCCAGGTTGCAAAGGTCCCAGTTGGCCCAATAGTGTGTAATGCAGGTACCCCAGTGGGTGGTAAGAAAAGCTTTGTTGAGGCTGTAAAACACATCGAGTAACCATTGTTTGTACTTCGTAAAATCAGCGGAAGCCCATCCTTCGTAATCGCGCAGCAATTCACCGGCTACCGCGAACTGGTAACCGTAGATGCCAGCAGCCAGCGCCGTGTTGGAATTCCCGCTGATCGATTTGCAGGTGGCGGCCCAGGCGTTCAGGATCTGAACGGCTTTGGCAGCATAAGCATCATCTCCGGATATCTTCCAACGAATGGCCAGTTGATAGGCGGCCGCCACATCATTAAAGGCACGGCCATAGTTATCAGGTTCCGGTTCCTCCGCAGAACTTCCGCCCCTGATGAGCTTGGCAACAGGGTTTGCATTGTAGCTCAACTGCGCATGTGAATTGGCGATCAGTTTATTCCACCCCGAAAGCCAGGGTTGCTCCTGCGCGGCGATCTGTGTTTTCATCCGCTCAAAATCGGATTGTTTGTGCAACATCCCATCGTGCACGAATGGTTTGCTGTGCGGGAAAGTATCAACATATTTTATAGTCTGGTTAGTGGTAGTATCCACTATAGGTCCCGGGTTTGATGCGGGTCCTTTAGAGCAGGCCATGGCCGAACTCAACCCCAATCCTAACAGCATCCTGCTGATCACGATTTTTGTTTTCATACAATAGCGGTTTTATTATCTGTTGATGAAGGCTTCCAGCGCCTGTTTGCTTTCGAAGGTTCTGATCCATTGCACATTGTAGCCGGTAGCAGGATTGGCCTGCGGCACATCGGCGATCTTAAACTGGAACGTGGAACTGAAAGTAATTTCTTCATTCGGCCGCGCGGCACCGGAACCCAGCGAGAGCGCTGACATATCCCAGTAATAAACATCCTTCGCAGCATAGTCTGAAGAATACTTATTGTTGCCGTTCCCGAAGGAGCCCAGGTTGGTATCAAACACCACATTGCCTGCGGAAGGTTTATTGAACTGAATGGCCATAATGGGATAGTTCCCGGTATGAATGGTTACCGGTGTACCCACGCCACCACCCAACAGTGCAAGATCGGAACGTTTGTTGCCCGTGGCCTGGGTAAAAATAACATTGAGGGCACCATTAGCGACGGTCCAGGTACCGCCCTGCTGCGGTCTCCAACCTTCGTTGTTGCCCGCGGTATTGAATTCAAAGATGAACTTCCCGGTTGGAAGCGGCTTATCCACCACATTACCGTAAAATTCCACCTCCGCGATGTTACAATTGCCATCAGGAGAATAGTAGTAAATGTAACGGTAATTCTGTGCGGCGGTGATGGGCACTTCTGTGTAAACGCCCACGGCAGGTTGTTGGGTAATTTTATGCAGTGTAACGAAATCGTACAAAGTTGGATCGTTCGCGCCCCTGATTTCTCCATTCATCATACGCTGCGGGTGCGTGGAGCGTGGTGCAAAGCGTACAGAAGTAAGTTTGGCAGCCTTACCCGCACCTACATCATAGCCCACATATCCGCTGGATGTCGGGCCATCAATAAACGTAGCCAGGTTACCATCCAGCGCCGCGCCAATAGTGGTTGCCGGGTTGTTTCCCCAGGACCCTGCGTGGCCAATCATGGTACCGCTCAGTTTTTCATCGCCCACCAGGAAGTAGGCGCCCATAAGGCGCTGACGGTCCACTTTCAGTACGATGTTCCCTGATTTACCCTCGGGAACCGTGAAGCGCACCTGTGTGGCTGAAACCGATACCACCTGCGCTTTCGTTTCGCCAATATGCACTTCCACCGCATTCATATCCGTACCAAAATTTTCTCCGGTAATGGTGACCACATCGCCGGGCTTTCCTCTTTCCGCGCTGATGCTGACGATGCGCGCAGAGGGCAGAAAAGTGAATTCACCATCGGTACTGTCCGGCTTGTTGTACACCTGAACGGTAATAATACCTGTAACACCATTGGCAGGGGCTTTCACAACGATCTGTCCGTCGGCACAACTTCTTACCGTATCGGACAATATGCCGCCGAACCATATTTTAACGGCTTTTACATTGGAGCCGAAGTCTTTACCGGTGATGGTGATGTCTTCTCCGGCGTAGCCAATCTTAGGAGAGAAATCTTCCACAATGGGCGCGGGGAAAATATATTCTTTGAAGTTGGGTCCTTTTTCGCACCCCGTATAAAGCAGCGCCGCACTAACCAGTACGAAGGCGCCGAACATATATTTAAGCAATCGCATATTCTATGAATTTTGGTTGGTTAAAGATGTGGATCATTCCTGTTCCGTTAGTTGTAACCGGGGTTTTGTTCGAGGCTGGGGTTCAGCACGATCTGTCCGGCGGGTATGGGCCACAGGTAATGCGTTCTGCTGAAGTTGCGGTTCGTTTTGCTGTCGATCACCACGCATTT
>CAMLPA010000407.1 GCA_946481605.1 uncultured Flavihumibacter sp.
CTTTCGGGCTGGCTGGGTCTTTACAGCACCATCGCGTTCCTGTTCGTATTGCTTTGCTGCCTGGGTTGCATTAACCCCAATACTTCCGCGCTGGCCATGGCGCCGTTTACAAAGAATGCGGGCAGCGCCTCGGCGCTGATGGGCGCTTTGCAAATGGGGATCGGCTCGCTGGCATCGGTGGCCATCAGCATCTTCAGCAACGGCAGCATCGTTCCGCTGGCAGGAGTAATGGCAGGCGCCGCATTCGTGGCATTGCTGGTATTGTGGGCGGGACAAAGCAGCCTGGCTAAAAAAGAAAAGCCCGCCTTAAGAGCGGGAGATTCTTAACCAAAACAGACTGCTTATGAAAGCACAAAATCTCTACGGTACGGGGGTGAGGGATTATCTCCAAGCGGTTGCGCTTTTTGATGTACAAAGGTTCAGTTTTCTTTTTGAAAAGAAGGCATAAACCGACAGGCTTAACCAGCAGTTAACAGGAACAAAAAAGCCGCTCCTCCCGGAACGGCCTTAGTGGTATCTTTTTCAATATCAGAATTTATAGGATAGCGTGGCGCTGAATTGCCGCGGTGCAATGGGATTCACACTATAATTCTCATGTACAATGTAATCCAGTTCATCGGTGATGTTGGAAAGCTTCGCCAGCAGGGAGAGTTTTCTGAAAGCATACCCTAATGACACATCAAAAGTAGTGAAGTCGCCCAACTGAATATTCCGGTTTACATTGGCATTTTTGTTGGCTTGCGTATTGTTCCATCCTGCCAGCCTTTTCCCGGTATAAAATGCAGATGCGCCTATTTTAAGCCCCTTCAGACCATTTCCGCTGAAGGTGTAAAAAACAGTTCCGTTAGCCGTTTGCGCTGTATTGTTCACCAAACGCTCTCCTGTTACAAAGCTGCTGGATGCTCCGGATGTGCGTGTATAACGCATGTAATTATTACTATACCCTCCAATGAAATAGATATTTTTTGAAAGCGATGCCGTAATGTCCACCTCAAATCCGTCGCTGGTGGTTTGTCCCGTAAATTCTTTGATATTGGTATTGCTGTTCACGTTACCGTTCGCGTCCAGTTCTGCCATCTGGGCAAGATCATTGTTGATGATACGGTAAACTGAGAAATTCGCGGAAAGTTTGCCATCGAAGAAATCATTCTTCACGCCAGCTTCAAACTGGTCAATGATAGAAGGTTTCAAAGCCTGGTTATTGATGTCAACACCTGAGTTCACCACGAAGTTGTTGGAGTAGCTGATGAAGAATGCAGTTGTTTTAAGCGGAAGATACACGAGTCCAACCTTTGGAGAAAAAGCTTTGTCGGTGCGTGGTGTTCCACCGAATGCAACACTATCTTTCAGCAAATAATTGACCGTGGTTTTAGCGGTTTCCTGGTACGACCAACGAACACCCGCAAGGACGCGGAACTTTGGTGTGATCGCAATCATATCCTGCAGGTAAACACCGAACCGGTAGCTGGGTGCCTGACTGGTAGCCGTATCCGTGGTAACGGGCATATCGGTCCGGGCTTTAAATTTGGAGGGATCAAGCAAGTTGATTTTATCGTAAGCGGATCCTCCTGCTATTCTGAACTGTGTGTTGGTGGTAATATTCTGATCACCGTCTATGCCCACAAGAATTTTGTGCAGCATCCTTCCTGTAGTAAAATCTCCGTTCAGGTTCATTTGTGCAGTGTAGTAATCCTCTTCCTGTTTGGTCCTGGTGAGTGGTCTGCTCCAATCGCCATTGGCGGCGGCCTGTATTCTTTCTGTCCCGAAATAATTCCGGTTGTACTGTTGGTAGGAACCGATGAAGTTCATTTTCCAGTGCTCGCTGATCTTATGTTCCACTTCGAAGGAAGAGGTCAGTTGTTTTACTTTGTTGTAGGCCCAAACAGTGTTGAAGAAACGGTTGCGTGGGATCATGTCTTCAGAAGGGATTTTGCCATCCACTGAACCCAAACCGAAATCCGGCGTAAAATCAGTAGCGAGGTAGTCACCAAGCAGCTTTAATGTCGTTTTATCCGAGAGCTTGTACAACAGGGAAGGGTTCAGGTAACTTCTTTTGGAATGCACGCCATCGCGAAAACTCCCGGCTTTTTCATAAGTGCCCACCAGCCTGTAAGCCAGCTTTTGAGAAAGTGGTCCGTATAAGTCGATAGTGGGTTTGTACAGGTCGTAGCTTCCCACCCGGAACATTACTTCACCACCATGGTGAAACTTCGGCTGCTTGGTTACCAGGTTCACTACAGCACCACCCGATACACCGCCATACAACAGCGCCGCACTTCCTTTTAATACCTCTACCGATTCAAGCGTGGAAGCTTCGGGCATACTGCCTGTATTGGTACGGGAGCCGTTCTTCAGGATATTGTTTGCGCCAAGGCTGTACCCACGCGCGTAAAATGTTTCTGAAACGGAACCTCTCGCGGTGCCTATGGCCACGCCGTTCACATTCTTCATCACATCGCTCAGTCTGCCCATTTGCTGATCGGCGATCACCTGCTGACCGATCACCGAAACACTTTGTGGCAATTCACGGGGAGAAGCCTGAAATTTACCTACCGCGACTGATGTATTATTCATGTTCTTCCTTCCGTTTACTACAACTTCTTCCAGGTCGGTAGAAGTTTCGGCCAGTTGCACCAGTATTTCGGTAATGCCGGCATCATTCAGTTCAATATTCCTTTCAACCGTCTTCGCACCGATAAAGGAAATTTCCAGTACATAACTGCCTGGCTTAAGGTTCTTTAATATAAACAGTCCTTCTTCGTTTGTTGCCACCCCTTTACGGGAATCTTTCAGCAACACATTCACGCCGGAGGCGGGGACACCATCAGCGGTGGTGATCTTTCCTTTTAATGTGGCTTGCCCTAAGGATACAAGGGAAATGAAAATAAACGCAATGAGTAGTAGTGATTTTTGCACCTTTTTGGAATTTGCGCAAATTTGCCGCAAAAGCCACCATTCCATCTACGCGATCGGGAAATCCATTTACGAGATGCGGAAATTTTCTATCCCGCCTGTTTTTCCGCAGCGGCCCCTGTAATCCGGGAAAGATTCGCCAGAACGGAAACAATCCCCCCGGTTAAAGCGAGAATTTTATCGAATACATCATTCTGGGTGAAGAAGATAAAAGTGAAAAAGGCGACGGCCACCACCACCAGCGCGAAGCGGAACATGCCCAGCGGAGAAGCCCGGTTGTACTTCCGGGTGATTTCCGCCATCTGAAGGGAATTCTTTTTGGTGAGCACAAAGAGCCTGAACGATGCGCTGAACAAGCGGAGGATGTCCAACCTCCGGTGCGGCACCAGGATACCTTTGTCTATCAATTTCGTGATTTCGTAACTGTTCTTATAGTTCATCAGGCCATCCAAAGCAAAATCGAAAAGCAGGAACTTCTCTTTGTCGGAACAATTCTCCCAAAGGAACTCGAAAAAGCTACGGTGCCTGTCCACATTTTTCATGATGGCCCTTTCACGGTCATCGATGCGGTATTCCGGACTTCCGGTATTGAGGAACGCGTCAAAAGATTCCTGTTCTTTCCACCGTGCCAGTAAGTTGGCAGTGCTGCCCTTTTTGCCGGCGGCAGCCAGGTATTTCCAGAGGAAAAGGGAGGAGGTCCCATACTTTATGACGCGGGCCAGGAGGTACAGAATGATTAAAACGAACAGGGTTAATGCTATACCTGCGACGCCCATATCAAAATAAACGAACCTTGGACCGGTTTCCATTTTGAGGAACAATCCTTCGGCACGACGTGTGGGGAAGGGCGGTTTATACCAAAGCATTACGGTATCCCTTTGGCGGTCGAAACTCCATTGTGCACCCGAGGCAAGATCGCGCAGCACTGGGTAGAACATGGGATCGTAGGCGCGGTTGGCCACTTTTGCCGAAAGCGCATAATAATAGGGTTCCGTGATACGCCGGGGTGGAATGGGAACAGTATCGGTGAAAAAACGGATGCGGAAAGGCGTGGGTGAAAAATATCCATAAGATTCCGT
>CAMLPA010000408.1 GCA_946481605.1 uncultured Flavihumibacter sp.
AGAAACCCGTTGATGTTTGTTATGAAGTGGGATTTGAGAACCTGTCGCATTTTTCATTTGCGTTCAAAAAGCAGTTCGGGTATGCGCCTACGGCGTTATTAGAGGGGAAAGACAGGTAATGTGTATGGGGGTGAACGCATGCAAATTACGTGAAAGCGAAAATAAAGGTACGATTTCAATATATTTTTGAATAGATGATCTATCATCAATGGTTAAACGCTAATTTAGCTGCGCGGAAACTGAATTGTGTTTCGAAGTATGATCGTTAAAAAGCTTCGGATATTATTTCAGGCCGCAATATTAAATATCCCCTGCTAAAGCGTTGAACATGAAAAATTCAAAGAAGAAAAACTGTTTATTTTTTCAGAACCGGAAATTTGCCTTTTTTTTGGTTTTAAGTATTTGTCTCCTCTTTAAAACCTCTATTTCGCAAGCTACCGATGTGGGTTCGGGCAAAACGTATACCACCCTTAGAGCAGCATTCGATGCCATCAATAATGGTACATTAACAGGAGCTGTTTTATTAGAAATCACTTCCGATCTTACGGAAACGCAGTCCGCAAAGTTAAACGGCAGCGGCGATGGCAGTGCCAGTTATACTTCTGTTACGATCCGGCCGAAAGGGGGCGCCTGGACTATTTCCGGGAGTTTTTCCACGGGGAGCAGTATGGTTACCGCAATTGAAAATTCTTCAGCTATTATCCATTTAAAAGGTGCGGATAATGTGGTGGTGGATGGGCGCATTGGGGGAACAGGGTCAACCAGCTCGTTGACCATCGCCAATACCTCCACTGCTACTTCCTATAATTTCGCGGTACGGCTTACAGCAGATGCTTCAAATAATACCTTCAGGTATTGCACGCTCAAGGCCAGAAATCAGTCAACAAGTCAGGGGGCCAGTGGTATTTTTATTCAAACGCTTACAGGTACGAATGGTAACGATAACAACACTATAGACCACTGCTTTTTTGATGGAGATGCTAATATATGCAAAGTTGGTTTTTATGTGTCTTCGCTACAAGACGACAATCTTACCATCAGCAATTGTGAATTTAAAAACATTAACGTAGCGGGTGTTCAGGTTAACAATTACAAAGATAACATTGCCATTACAGGGAATAGTTTCTATTGGACTGATGCTGTTTACTCGTCAACGGGTATTTATGCGCCAATTATAATTGGAAGTATGGGCAGTGGAAATATTACCGGGAACTATATCGGTGGAACTGCGCCCTTTTGCGGAGGCACGCCTGCAGTTTTATCCACAGGAGTATCCACTTTTGCGCCTATCTTAATGTCAGGCTCAATCCCCGGCGTGTTAAACGTAGATGCGAATATAGTTTCAAAGCTGGATATTACTGGTACCTCAGGGAGTAGCGTCGGCGGAATATTTTCAGGGATAACTGTTTTTAACAACTCCAGCACCACAGGTACGATAAATATTGGAACCACAACCGGCAATACCATTGGAGGGACTACCGGAACAGGTAGCATTGTTTTGCGTACCACGTCCAATGGCCAGGGTAGTAACCTGAATGTCTATGGGGTGAGAAATCAGGGCTCGTCCAGTCAGGTCAATATTCAGAAAAATAAGATCGGAAGTATTACAATCGACGCTTCGGTTAGCAACAGCGCCGTATATGTGAGTTTTTACGGCGTTCAAAACCTGAGGCAGAAATGTACCATCAGTGATAATGTTATTGGTAGTACCACCACCGCAAAAAGTATTGAGAATTTGAGTGGAAGCAGTTTGTCTTCAACAACGCTTGGAATGTATGGTATTTATTCAGCGTACACTTCAGGCGGTTCTCCAACGGTTATTTCAAATAATACCATTTCAAGCCTGTACAACAATTCGGTAAGTCCGGTATCAGTTTTGGGTGGCATATATGCCAGTGGTTTTTCTGGGGCCGATGTCTCCGTTACAGGAAATTCGGTTAAAAATCTCTCTACTACTTCCACCAACTCGACTACCGGGGGTAACGGTTCTTTGCATGGGATTATTGGCAGTAATATTGGCGTTATTTCCGGCAACACCATATCGGACCTTTACCAGTTGGAGGCCACTGAAGCTGTTGGTATGTCTGGTATAACCTGGTTGGCGGGTGCCGGCACCATTGAAAAAAATTATATTCATCATTTGTCAATGACCAGTCCGGCAGGTTCACTTCATGGCATCACCTCTGTTTCAGGTGGCCTGGCGCTTAATAATAATATGGTTCACCTGGGGCTTAATCCTGATGGTACGGCCATTACGGTGGGTGCAAAAATAAACGGACTAAACCTTGGATCAACACACGAAGTGTACCACAATTCCGTATACATTGGCGGTGAAAATGTAGTGTCTTCGCAGCCTACAGCCGTTGTTTACAGCTCAGTTGCATCTCCGGATAATAAAATCATAAATAACATACTCGTTAATAACCGTTCGAACGCTTCAGGCACAGGCAGGAATATGATTTTCTCCGGCAATGTGGGGTTTGATCCAGCTATGGTGAGTAATTACAACCTGTTCGAGAACAGTGGAGCCGGGCTTTTCTTTGCAGCAGACGCCACAACGGAATATCCGGTATATTCAGCCTGGAGATCCGGCGGGTTTGATGCGAACAGTGGCGAAACAAACCCGATGTTTGTGAACATAACCGGTAACGCTGCTTCCGTTAACATGCAATTGCAGACCAGCAATCCATGCGAGTCAAGAGGAACCGCTGTTGCTGCTGTGACGCAAGACTATTTTGGCAATACACGGAATTCGTCAACGCCGGATATCGGTGCAGCAGAGGGGAGTTTCGTTCAGACAAACCCTGATATGCAGCCGCCTGTGGTATTGTTTACGGACATCCCGGACCAGCCGTTCGCGAACACGATTACCCTGAGTGATTTTGCTGTAGTAACGGATGATGGCACCATTGCAACGGGTGCCGGTATGCCGCGCCTTTACTACAAAAGATCTTCCAACAGCAATGTATTTGCGGGTAATACATCCGGCGATGATGGCTGGAAATATGTGACCGCCAGCAATGCGGCCAGTCCGTTTAGTTTTGAATTGGATATGTCGTTGATTGAGGGTGGGGCTGTGGCAGAAGGCGATGTGATTGAATATTTTGTGGTGGTTCAGGACAATGCCAATCATTTAACGGCTTATCCCGCCGTGGCTGGTGCCGGTATGTATCCTCCGGTTCAAAACATAAATTTCAGCACTTCGGCCTCACTCAAATCTTTTACTGTAACTGGTGCATTGCCGGTAAAGCTGGTATCGTTTGCCGGAAATGCCTTAAGTGGACTAAACAGGTTAACCTGGGTTACTTCCTCTGAAGAAAACAACAGCCATTACGACCTTGAAAGAAGTAGCGATGGAAAGAATTTCAGCGTTATTACAACCATTAAAGGAGCGCATACTACTTCTTTAAAACAGGAATACCATTATGATGACAGGCAGCCTCTAAATGGTCAGAATTATTACAGGTTGAAACAGGTAGATTTGGATGGAAGGTTTACACATTCCGCCACCATACTCATCAGAAGGTCCCTGGAAAATGCGGAAGTAGTAGTGTTGCCCAATCCCGCTACCAGCTTTCTGAAAATCAGTACTCCGGTTAGATGGAGTAATGCAAAAATTACACTGTTCTCCATGAACGGACAGAAAGTAATACAAAAAGCTGACGTCAGCGGAAAGGAATTTACGCTGGATGTGTCGGGATGTGCAAAAGGCATGTATGTGTTAGAGATCAGGGAAGGTGCTACCGTTGTGCTTGCTAAGAAGATTATAAAAGAGTAAGCAGAGATTGGTGCAGAATAATCGAGTCAGGTAATGAAGACTTTTTTTATCAGAACAAGCCGGCAGTTGCTGGCTTGTTTTTTTGTGCCGGTACTAAAGGAGGTAAAACAAAAAAGCGCCTCAGATGAGACGCTTTTCGCGGACCGGACGGGACTCGAACCCGCGACCTCCGCCGTGACA
>CAMLPA010000409.1 GCA_946481605.1 uncultured Flavihumibacter sp.
TGGTACTGGTTCGATTTCGGCAGCGCCGGTTTCATATCCAGTTCTTTCATGGGCACTTTCCTGCTGGCCTATATCATTCTCTGGATAGTGGTGCCCATGGCATCCACCACTTCGGAACGTTTGCAGATGAAGGGACAGAAGGTAGACCTGGAGAACATCAAGAATAAAGTGAAAGAAGAAATGCAGAGCGTGAAAGGTCGCGCGGAAAAGTTCGGTGCTGAACTGAAGGAGCGTGCCGAAAATTTTTCTCAGACAGAAGCAAAGCCGCTGGCTTCTGAGATGGCATCCGCGGCAAAACCCGTTGCTTCCGGTTTCGGACATGCGATTGGGGTGATCTTCAAAGCGTTCTTCCTGTTCGTTGCCGGAACCGTTGCCTTCGCCCTGTTCGTGGCCCTGATCGCGCTATTCGGCGCCGGGCTGGGATCATTGCCCTTCAAAGGCTATATTCTTGAGGGTCCTACGCAGAACCTGCTGGCATGGGGTGGAATCCTGCTCTTCCTGGGTGTACCCATCATTGCCTTTATCGTGTGGCTGATCCGCAAGATCATGGGCATCAAAACCAAGAACAGCTACCTCGGCTATACTTTCGGAGCCCTCTGGCTGATCGGACTGTTCTGCGCCATCGCGCTCGGTACGCAGATCGGCAGGAACTTCAGCACCAAAGCACGTATCCACGAGGAAATGCCCGTAACGCAGCCTTCCAATGGAAAACTGATCGTGAAAGTGGCGGATTCTAAAGTGAAAGTATATGGCGGATGGTTCAAAACAGGTGGCATCCAGCTCACGGAAGACAGCCTGATCATCAACAGCATCAGGCTGAAAATAATCAAGAGCCGCGATTCACTCTACCATGTCAGCGCACAGAAATACAGTCGCGGAAGAAACGGCAACCAGGCACAGACCTTCGCTAAGAATATCAATTATGCTGTGAACCAGGCAGACAGCGTGTTCTATCTTGATAATGGATTCTCCATCGCGGAAGGGGGGAAGTTCCGGGCACAACAAGTGGTGCTCACCCTGGAAGTGCCTGTGGGTAAAAAAGTAAGGATCGACAGAAGCGTTACCCGTCGTCTTGGATGGTTCTCCCTCGATGATGAATGGGAATTCGACGACAACTGGGATGATGATCTGCGCTGGGAAAGTGGTGTGGAATATGTGATGACCATCGGCGGATTGGAAAGAATTGAAAAGAAATCGGAAGAAGTTTCCGTAGAAGTGAATGGAAAAGGATACCGCTACCGTGGTTCCGTAAAAGAGATTGACCAGGCCATGGATTCTGTGATCAAAGAAACCGAGAAAGCGAAACAGGAAATCCTGGAGGCGAAAGAAAAAGAACTGCGTGAACAACTGAAAGCCATAGAAGAAGCGAAAAAATCACGTACTGAAAATAACGACGCACCAACCGAAGATCCCTCTGGTGAAGAGGCGCAGGGTGTGGGAAAAGTATCCGGTAACCTCTTTTCTCCGCTGCTGGCCCTTTCGAGGAGTTTACGCTAACCTTTTGTTCCCTTCGGAACAGCAGGTTGAAGTTGAGTCGGTTAAAGGCTCTTTCTCAAAAGGAAAGGGCCTTTTTTTGTGTGCTTGCCATTATTACGATACTTTTGGAGCCATCCGACCCCCTTTTTTCCATTATCGAAATGAAAAATACGATCATCATTCTTATCAGGATTTGCTTAGGGTTGATCTTTTTCAGCTCGGGAATGGCGAAGCTGTTTGCCGAACATAAGTTCCCAGGTGTGATAGGCCCCGTTTGGCTGGAAGAGGAATTATCAAGGTTTGGCCTCGCCCTTTACGCCCGTTTTGTGGCCTACGCACAGGTGATCATCGGCTTCCTGTTGCTCACACAACGGTTTGCGGCCTTAGGTGCACTCATGCTTTTTCCCATGATCCTCAATATCCTGATGGTGACGGTTTCCCTGGAATGGAAAGGGACGCCCTGGGTGAACCTCGCATTGCTGGCCATGAACCTGGTACTGCTGATCGGAGATTACCACCGGATCAAATTCCTGTTCAGCGATGAGCCTGCGAAACTGAAGAAAATTGATGCCGACCGGAACTTTCCGTTTCACGACCTTGTTTTCCTGATCGGCATGTTCATGGTGATGATCACGCCTTTTATTTCAAGAGTAAGTCATTTCCTGGCTTATTTCCTGGTGGTACTCGGTTGCGGAATCTGTTTCGGCATTCAATATTATGAACAAAGGCTGAAGCGGTCGTTGAAAGAAATGAACCGGAACTTTTTTGAATAGCATTAAATTATAGTTGAATATGAGTGAGCGCACAGAAATAAACGCTTTAGGTGAGTTTGGACTGATTGAACAACTTACAAGGAACATAGAAATCCAGAACGCGTCCACGTTATTAGGTGTGGGCGATGATGCAGCGGTGATCGACCATTTCGGTAAGCAAACAGTGATTACCACCGATATGCTGGTGGAAGGCATCCATTTCGACCTGATGTACACACCGTTAAAACACCTGGGGTATAAGTCTGTGGTCGTAAACCTCAGTGATGTATATGCGATGAATGCCACTCCCACCCAGATCACATTGAGCATCGCTTTCAGCAACCGGTTTTCGGTTGAGGCGCTGGAGGAATTTTACGAAGGTGTTTACGCCGCCTGTGCACAGTATGGTGTGGATCTGATTGGTGGCGACACCACTTCTTCTCAGAAAGGATTTATCATTTCCGTTACTGCCATAGGAGAAGTTACCCCCGATACATTCGTAAAAAGAAGTACCGCCAAAAAAGGTGACCTGCTTTGTGTGAGCGGCTACCTTGGTGGCGCTTTCCTGGGGCTCACCATCCTGGAGCGGGAGAAAAAAATATTCATGGAGAATCCGCAGATTCAGCCCGACCTGGAGAACCAGGATTATATCGTGGGCCGTTTACTGAAACCGGAGGCCAGGAAGGATATCATCAACTTTTTTGCCGAGAACGAAATCCTGCCCACGGCCATGATGGACATCAGCGATGGACTGAGTAGTGAGATCCTGCACATTTGCAAACAGAGCGAACTGGGTTGTGTGCTCTACGAGGAAAAGATCCCGGTACACGAGCAGGCCCGCCAATTCGCGTATAAACTGGAACTTGATCCTACCGCCTGTGCCCTGAGCGGCGGGGAGGATTATGAACTGGTGTTCACCGTTGCGCAGTCTGATTACGATAAACTTGTGCTTAACGAGCAGATCAGCGTAGTTGGTTATATGGCAGAAGCATCCGAAGGCGCACATATCATTACCCGTGGCGGCAACCGTCATGAGTTGACGGCCCAGGGATGGAACGCTTTCAAAGGCGCCTGATAAAAGGAGCTGAACCTTATCTTTATACAATATGATCTTACGAAGGTGTGTTTCCTTTTTGCTGCTGCTGCTGGCTACGTTGCAACTGGCTAAAGGCCAGGAGCAGCGGCGAATGCCCGTTTTTACAGCCGAGGCGCTCCGGCAGGATTTTGAGTTTCTGTATAACGTACTCGAAAAAGCCCACCCTAGCCTTTACTGGTACACCAGTGAGGAAGACCTTCACCGTTACTTTTCCTGGTCCTTCAACAGCATTACGGATTCCATGAACGAAGTGCAGTTCAGGAACCTGGTAGCGTATGCCGTTTCAAAGATCAGGTGCGGGCACACTTTCGTGAGACCCTCCAAAGCATTTGGCAGATATGAACGTTTCAACAGGGGCAGCCAGTTCCCATTTAATGTACGGATATGGAGCGATACGATGGCCGTTAGCCATAGCTGGCTCCGCGGCGATTCCGGCCTGCCACGGGGAACGCTGATCACTTCCATCAACGGAAGGCCGGTGAAGGAAATACTTCATTCGCTGTACGAGTTCATGCCGATGGATGGTTATTCCCAGGGGGTGAACGAAATCCGTCTGAGTTATTCCTTCCCTTCTTATTACCGCAATGTTTATGGCACGGCCACTGATTTTAACGTTGGCTATGTCACATTGAA
>CAMLPA010000410.1 GCA_946481605.1 uncultured Flavihumibacter sp.
GTGCATAAGTATCCATAGCGGTGATGCCGATCCATTGGTTATCGTCGTAGAAGCGGGAACCACCACCTTTTTCGATGGGGTAAGAAGCATAACCCGGAGCCGGTGCGCGGAGATCGAGGTATTTGCCGATCACTTTATACACCTGCTTCATCAACCGGGCATCCCGGGTTTCATTGGAAGCCTGTAACATCGCGCAAAGCGGCCACAGGTAAGATACCGGGCGGCCATCTTTTTCGGGATGAACAGTTTCTTTGTAATAGCCTTCTTTTTCAAGGTAGAAATGCTGTTGAATACTCCGGCTGAGCGACTTCATTTCTACATTGTAATTTACCTGCGCGGATGCGGGTTGGATTAAAAAATGGAAAATAAAAAGAGGCAGGGTGAGTTTATATATCCGTTTCATGCAAAATACATTGCCGCGAAGTTAAACGCTTCGTGCATTCATCTTGTTATTGTGCTCAAACATGTGCTGAAAAATCATTCCACCGAAAGCAGGAACTCCGTTACCTTTTTCACTCTTGTGAGGTGCAGCAGATGGCCGGTTCGGGGCAGCATGGTCACCTGCATGCTTTTCGCATTTACGAAATGTTGCTGCATATAAGCCACGTTCTCCGGCGGCACCATTTTATCGGTGGTCCCATGAAGAATGTATACCCGGGCACGAATATCGTCCAGTTTCTCCGACAGTAATTTCAGGTCATTTTTGAGGTACCACAATTCAATATTACTCTGTGGGAAAGCGCCGGGAAGCAGTGAACGAAGTGGCTCCCTGTTTAACAATGGCCGCCAGGATTCTTTCTTTTCCAATGCCGGATCCAATGCGCCAGACATGATCACCAATCCATCCACCAGTTCATGGTAATCGGCTGCGAGTATAGCGGCAACAGGTCCCCCCAATGAATGGCCAGCTACAAACAAAGGTTTTCCATTGCGGAGTGCGTACAACACGGAACCCAATAAACGCGACTGCTCCCGCAACGGATAGGATGCTCCAAAATTACTGAGTCCGAACCCCGGACGGTCCACCGCTACAACACGGAATTTCTCCAGCAATGCCGCACTCCGGAGGTATGGAAGGTATTCCCTGCTGCCACCCGGACTCCCATGCAAGATCAAAAGCGTGGGCATGGTATCCGATCCTGTCACGGTATAGTGTATGCGATCATCACCATTGACAACCATAACAGAAGTGGCTTCCACCCCTGCTTTGCTTAGTTTCCGCAACATTCTCCCTTCCTCCATCCTGAAGGTGAAACAGGAGGTAAAACAAAGCATGCAAACTAAATATACCAAGAACGAGGATCGCAACATGATACAAGGTTGAATGACCGAACCCACAAAAAACCTATCTTTCCCCAATATAAAAAATATCAGCCACCACCCGTTATGTTCGACGTATTTGACCTGGAACTTCACCACCTCGGAAACGACTATTCCTTCCCCACCCAATTGCAGCAAACCGGTTACACGCACCGGTTCATTGTCCAGATCAATGAATGCACATTTCATTTCGAACCGGATGACGAGGGGAACTACCGGGCAATTATACCTTATGGTGCAGATGAAAAGACCTACTTAAATACTGACTCCAGGCTTCTTAGCGCGATAGCAGAAAAAATCAGGGAAATACTGTCCTGAACTTTTCGTTAACAGTTGCCCTAAAACCCTGTTAATGAAGTATTCAAAATCCTTTGTTTAACAAGTTGTTAGTAAGCTTTGGGCGGATATTCACTTCCTATTACCACACCCAAAATTTACAACTATGAAAAGGGCAATTTTACTCCTGATGCTGGCCACTACATTTGTATTAAGCAGTTGCAGCAAAGTACTCATAGACAACAACCCGGATCCCCAGGAATGGATGCGTACGCACGAACGGGGTACCGTTGCCTATGTAGACCATTATACCGGAAACTATATTGTGGAGACTTTCAGGGGGTATGCAGTGATTGAATCACTGAACGGTGTTGCGCCCCGCGACTTTGACCTTGAATACGCCAACTTCAACAGTTGGGGCGTTCAAACCACGTACAACAGAACAGGAAATTATTTTACCCAGATAAGGGTGGTTGAATCGCGGCTCAGTTGGCAGGATGCGCTGTATGTTTTCGACCAGATTAACTATTAAAAAACAAAAGCCCCGGTAGACACCGGGGCTAATAATGGTTAAACCATTAAACCTTATCCTATGAAAGCACAAATGTATATGAAAGAAGTAAATATCACAGCTTTTCAGGGGTTAAAATTTATCCCATTCTAATATTATGCCCTTTATGGGCTTTATGCTGTCCGATAAGGGCATACAATGAATAAAATCATTTCATATATTATTTGCCGCTATTTTTTTGTCAGTTCCAGCCGCCACCCAGGGAGCGGTACAGTTCCACGCCTGCGGTAAGGTTGGCTGTTTTTACGGCTACCAGGTCAAGTTCACTTTGTAATACATTGGCCTGTGCGGTAATCACTTCCAGGTAGTTGGCTTTTCCATTGGCGAAAAGCATGGTGGCGTTCTGAATGGCTTGTTGCAGCGTTTGGGTACGTTGCGCTGCGATGCGCTCCTGTTCCTTCAGTTTTTCCAGTTGCACTAATGCGTCGCTTACTTCTCCAACTGCGGTGAGTACGGCACCCCGGAAGCGGAGCACGGTGTTTTCCCTTTCTATCAGCGCCAGTTCATATTGGGTTCTCAGTTGTTTTTTCAAAAAGAGCGGTTGCGTTAAGCCTCCGGCCACCGTTCCGAAAAGGGATGCCGGTATACTAAACCAGTTGCTCGCTTTGAAAGCGTTCAGTCCGCCGGAAGCCGTAATGCTCAGCGAAGGATACATATTGGCCCTGGCAATGCCTGTTCTTGCATTGGCGATGGCCAGTGCGAGTTCCTGCGACTTCACATCGGGCCTTCTTCCCAGCAAGGCGGCAGGCACGCCAGCCGTAAGACTGCCATTGAAAGCAGTGCCAGCGGGCAAAGTGCTGCGTTGAATGGCACCAGGAAGTTTCCCGGATAGCATACTCAGCGCATGTTCACGGATGGCGATCTGCTGTTCCAGCAAGGGTACCAGTTGTTGTGCCGCCATTTGCTGCGCCTCTGCCTGTTGCACGCCGGCAAGGGTCACCTCGCCAGCATTGTATTGCAAACGAATGATGCGGAGCGTGCTGTCGTTGAGCAAAATGTTCTTTTTTGCAATGCGCAATTGCTCGTCCAGCATCTGCAGGTTAAAATAGCCTTTTGCCAGGTTCGCCACGATATTGGTCTGAATGGCTTTACGCGCTTCTGCGGTCTGGAGAAAAGCGGCCAGCGCAGCGGCTTTCTGGTTCTTGATCTTTCCCCAGATATCTGCTTCCCAGGAAAGTCCCACTGATGTAGTAAAATCTTCCACATGAGTAGTTCCGAGGAACTGGCTTGCACTCAACCCGTTCAGGCTATTGTCCGACGGGCGGTTTGAACTGGCGGTTACCTGTAAACGTACATCTGGAAGGTAGGCATTCTTCAACTGCTTCATGGTAAGTTGTGCGGCTTCCATATTCTTCAGCGCCACCTGCATATCGTAGTTCCTGGTGATGGCAGTATCTATCAGCGCGAGCAACTGGTTGTCCGTGAAAAATGCTTTCCAGTTCAATGCCGCCACAGAAGCGGTATCGGATGCGGCCGCATAGCGGAAAGTATCCGGTAAAGGAAGCTCCGTGGCCGACGTGTTCTTTGTTACATTACATGCGTTCAGGATCGAAAAGATCGCGATGGCAAGAATGGGTATATTCAGTAATTTTTTCATCTTTTTTACTGTTGAATTTTTGCTGAGGGAATGAAGGCCCGTATTGTCATACCGCGTTGGTATTGCAGTACAGGCGCTTCATTCATTTAAAACATATCATTGAATCAGGCGGGCTCCAAAGCCAGTTCAGGTGTTTTTCTGCTGACCAGTTTCTCCTGAAGTCCCTGGAATACGATGAACAATAC
>CAMLPA010000411.1 GCA_946481605.1 uncultured Flavihumibacter sp.
TACACTTCCTTCACACGAAGAGATTACGGTAAGCCAGGAGAACGCGGCGCAGTTCAGGGAATGGGTGGGGAGTATGTAAAAGAAAACGGAGGCGGTCAGGGAAAACCACCTCCGTTCAAAAGAAAACTTACTGCTGTTATTTACGTCTTGCGTTCAAACATTTGAAGGTGATCTCCCAGATACCCTCTACTTTAATGTCTACCCAGGAGCGGATGGAAAGTGCCGCGTTGGGGTAAATGGAATTGGGGTATTCATCCAGTTCAACATATTGCGCGGGTACCCACATGTACGACCATTTGCTGTTCACTGGTGCATTCTTAAAGGGATACGGCGGTATGCCGAAATTGTACACCATGGTGGTGTCTGTGTACTGGGTTCTGTCGAACAGGGAAAAAGTGGTGAAATCATTCAGGAAAGATCCATCGGCCAGCAGGCGTGGCTTAATCTCATTTTTAGGATTGAATGGCTTATCAAATTTATCCACCAGCTTAAACCGTACTTCGTTCTTGCCTTCTCCTATCTTCTTCACGGTAACGGTACGCAGGTTATCGCTGAGGTAGGTGAAGGTAGCCGGGGTTCCATCTCTTGCGCCACCTACCTTACAGGCAGGTTCAATAAAATAGGGCGTTGCATCCTTCAGCACGATGGTAGCGGCGTCTTTGATGGTTTTCGTTCCCCTTACGTTCGACACTTCAAGGTCGAAAGTATATTCGCCGGCAGGAATATTTTTCGTACCGGTATTGAACCTGAAATAACCGCCGGAAGCTACGAAATCGAACGGTGGGTATTTACCGTATTCAATTTTGCTGTTGAAGGCTTCCATCGTGGTATCAGCAGCACCAAGCGGTGCTTTGAATTTATAAGAATCATAGTTCTGGAACCATTCCGTGGCGGTTTTCCCAGTTGCTTTGTTCCGGATGTCCAGAAGTTTTACATTCAGCGGCAAGGTAGAGCCATCGGGGAAAATCAGGTTTTCGTTGGCGATCTTCACCACGCCTCTTTCGGCCTCTACAGTGGGGAACTGGTAGCGGATGCCTTCGCTGAGGTATCCTTCTTCCACCTTGCTGCACCCTGCCAGGGCAACGGCCAGCGTTGCGGTATATAGTATGCGGTTTACATTTTTCATTTGCTGTTTTTTATCCGAATGAAGGAATAACATTATTTTCCGAAACCATACAGGTGTGTATTCTCCAATACGTGCACCACACCATTGGTGGTGAGGATGCCGGTGGTCTGGCAACGCACTGCTATATCACGCTCCGCAACCGGTACCGTTACCCCTGGCTGGTCTCTTGTGCCAATCACTTTGGTAAAAAAGATATACCTGGGTCTGGTGCTCACATCACTGGTATAATCTGTGGATTCCAGCAGGTACACCACTTTTCTATCTCCGGCGAGCAAGGTGGTATATTCTGTATCCGTCAGTTTCAATCCTGCCCTTTCCACGCGTTGCGAAACAATGTATTGAGAGAGCGTGTCTTTCAATTGTGTACTGCTGAAAGAATTGAGGTTGAATTTCAGTGCGCTGTCCTGTCCGTAAGTGTTCAGGATCCTGCCCCTGGTGGCGGTGAGCCAGTTTACCACGGCATAATCTGTACAGGCGAACAAGGTGTTGTTGTTTGCATTCACAACGTCTTTCATACCTGCACGGTCGATCATCAGGATCAGTGTGTCGAACAGGGCATTTTGTTTCAGGTAATCGTAGGTAGACATGTTCACCTGGGGGTTGTGCGTTCCCCCTCCGTCAATAAAGTATTCCGTTTGCTTCTTGCAGGAAACGGCGGCAATACATATCAGTGCCGTTGTGAGAAAAAGTTTTAACTGCTTCATGATTTTCAATTTTAGTACCTGGAAATCCAGTAGGCATTTTGTACCAGCACTGCGTTGTCTTTAAAAATATCTTTCTGGATGGGCCATACCTGTGCACCTTCCGCTACTTCCTGCGCATTCAGGTGCGAAGGCAGGTGTTTGGGAAAATCAATGCGGAGCCTGTCCCAGTAAGCATGTCCTTCCATGAACAGTTCCCTGTGTCGTTCACGGAATATCTCATCCATTAGTACGGCATCGGGGAAATTCACATCGGGCAATCCGGCCCTTGTTCTTACAGCAGTAAGCAATGGGCGGGCTTCGGCATACCTTCCCCTCGCTGCCAGTGCTTCGGCGCGGAGCAGCATGATATCGCTGAGGCGGAAGATCACGATATTGTCGTCGAACCTTCTGGTGGCGGGATTGGAAGGGTCACGGTATTCCACGTTCTGGAATTTCTTGCAGATCACGTTTCCGGCATATCTTTCGAACCAGAGCGCCCATCTTTTATCGGGATTGGCGGCGGTGGTATCCTGGTCGAACATATCGTATACCAGTTCCTGGTTCACGTACCAGGCATTGGTTTTGCCCGGGATATAGGGGTCTACCAGTAATTTTCCTGCGAAGCCATTCGCGTTTCCTTCCTGGCGGTCGGAACTGAACTCGATTTCGAAGATACTTTCGGTCGACTTTCCTTCAAACATGGTTACCGTTTGCGCAATGGGCAGCAACGTATATCCACCTTTGGTGATGGCTTCATTGGCAGCTTTTTCAGCATTTTCATAATCTTTCTGCCAGGCGTAAATATGCGCCATCAGTGCATAAGCGGAACCTTTGTTGGCACGTACCGCGCGGTTGGTGGGCGCTGCATACCCGAACTGGAGTTTTTCCACTGCCAGTTTCAGATCGGCAATGCATCCGTTCAGTACATCTTCTTTTTTTGTTTTAGGAAGATTGGGTTCTGTTTGCGCATCTTTTTCAACAGTGGTAACGTACACACAATCGCCCCAGATTTTTGTCAGGTAGAAATAAGTGAGTGCACGGATGAACAACGCCTCTCCTATAACCGCCTGTTTCCCGGCTTCCCCTTCGCTAAATTCTTCAGCGGGAATGTTGGCTACCTGTTCAATCACCAGGTTGGCATTGGCAGAGACTTTGTAGAAAGGGCGCCAGTCGAGGAATGCGTCCTGGTAAGCTTCCGTATATTTTCCGGTGGCCACATTGGGCAGAAAGGTATCTCCTGCGAAGGAGGCGAATGTTTCAGCAGGAATTTCACCGTAATAGTAATGCCGGTTGCCCTCGTTCAGCACATTCCTTAAACTGGCGTAGGTGCCGGAAATACCACCCAGCGCATCGTTTTCCGTTTTCCAGAAACCTTCTCTGTATATCGTATTCTCGGGCTCCTGCTCAATGATCTTCTTGCAGGAAGAAGCAGAAAGCAGTACGGCGCCCAATAGCAGTAAACAAGTTGTTTTTTTCATTTCAGAACTTTTTGCATGAATATTTTCATCCCCGCTTAGAAGGTCAGGCTCAGGCCCACGGTTGCTTTTTTAGGAATGGGATAACTCTGTCCGTTGTAGTAACCGTAAAAGTCGACCTGCTCGGCATCGGGAACAGTTTCTGCGTTTTGCAGGATGAATACGTTGTCCAGTGTGGCGTAGAACCTGAGTCCCTTTATTTTAAGCCTGTCAACGATGCGTTGTTCCAGGTTATACCCCAGTTGCACGGTCTTCATCCTGAAATAACTTCCTTTATCCATGTAGATAGAAGAGTTCGGGTTCCAGGTGTAGAGATCAGTGCGGATAGGTATTCTCGGGTAACGCGCCTCATCGCCGGGTTTCATCCAAACGCCCATATTTTCGTAATTGGAAATAGACATCTGCGAGAACCTGTTGATCCCGCCGAACGTGATGTTGTCCCAGAATTCATTCACCAGTGAGTTGTTCTGGATATCCCTGTCGAGGGTGAATACACAGTTGATGGAAAGCGACCAGTTTTTATAGATGAAATCGTTCAGCAAACCGCCCACGATAGCGGGGTTTGGATCGAGTTG
This sequence comes from uncultured Flavihumibacter sp., assembly GCA_946481605.1. Next base: position 3,860 of record CAMLPA010000411.1, read on the forward strand.
TGTAATAAAATCGCCGTATGCGCTGGTTTTATCGTCTTTGATCCAGTAGTCGCCATTGGCATCGTAGAAACGGGCCCAGCCAGCACCAGG
>CAMLPA010000412.1 GCA_946481605.1 uncultured Flavihumibacter sp.
TTGGTGTTGAAGTTCCCGGAAATTGATATTCCTCCACGTATATTATATGCTTTCAAGCTTGTTTCTGTAGAGTGCTCGTTTACTACAAAATCCGGTTGTTGAATAACGATAGTCAGTTTATAAGTAGCGGTTGATCCATCGGCTCCGATCACGGTATAAGTAGTGGTGGAATCATCGAAGGAAACCGGGAGCACCTCGTCCTGCAACTTCGCGCCTTCGGAAACGGTGATTTCAGGATCAATCACGCCGAGGTTATAATAGAAAGGAATATATACGGTGATGGATTTTTCAACATCGCTCACCACGCCGGAAATGGAACCGTTGTAAACATTGGTTACTTTATAAGAAAGTATCCTGTTCATGGGTTGGGTGGGCAGGTCCATGGTTTTGGTACAGGAAGCAAGCGTTGCAGAGATGAATAGTAATAGAAATATTGGGGAGCGCATGGGTATGATTTATTTGATCTCGAAATTTTTGTTGCCGTCTTTCATGAGTACATATTGAAAACTGAAATAAGGATGTGGTGTGTTCCTTCTCCACTTTGTGGGATCCAGCTCATCTTTGTACAGACTCAGCATTTTTATTTTAGCGTAATTACCGCGGGCGGTGCGTACAATAATGGTACGCGGTTGAATGGGATATACCACGTGTTGCAGGTCGTAGCTTCCATCGCCTTTAATGGCGCCGCCAAAATCGTAGAGGTACCAGCCGAAGCCCGCGCCGAAGTCGCCGGAATCATCGGTGCCGTAAACAGCTTTGCCGGTATGAAACTTTGTATCATCGGGAGCGGTAAGTATATTTTCGAAGGGTTCTTCCACCATGTAAATGCCTCCTTTTCCCGGGCCACCGCTTCCAAGATTCGCGGTATTTCCTCCATTATTCCCGCCCAGGAAACTATTGTAGATTTCCGTAAAGGAAATATCCCAGCGAGCGGTTTTTACATAAGCCGCGGGAACCACTTTGTTCTCTTCCAGACTAAAATACATTGGCGGCCGGTTGGTGGAAGTGGGGTCGCTATCGTCGGTAACTTCCGGTGCGAGGTTGGTCACTGTGATGAGTTTCCCGTAAATGGTATCACTCACGGGAGGGGTTTCCGTATCGCCCCCATTGTTGTCTTTTTTACAGGAAGCCATCGCGAGTATCAGGAATACCGGCAGTGTTCTTAACAGCAGTTGCATACTTTTTTTGCGCATCATTGTTCAGATTTCTTTAACAGCCGCAAAACTCAGTACAACGGCTATTCATTCCGGGAGAAAAACTTATCCGTGCGGGAAAACACGGTACCCGGTGGCGCCGCTATAGCGGTGCCACCGACGTTGTTTTCCCCTGCGCCACACCGTTATTTTCCTTCCTGGATAACTGTTATTCCCCCAGGGATACGTGACACTCCGGTGACAATTCTATTTTTGAGGCTCAATTAAATTATTAGTAAAATGAAGAAGAATTTCGTAGCCATTAACTACATCGATTGCACCGAAGCATACCGCCCGCGCTTTGAAGAACTGTTCGGCTCCCGCGCCAAAGCCATAGATACCATGCCCGGGTTCATCAACATGCACGTGTTGCGCCCAGCCAAACAAGGCGATTCCTACCTTATCGTAAGTTATTGGGAAACTGAAGAAGCCTTCAAAGACTGGACAAAATCCGAAGCCTTTATAAAAGGCCACCAGCGCGGATTTGAGGACCTCGCAAAAGCAAAGGCCGAAGGAAGGCCAATGCCTATGAGCAGCTCCTTCAGAACGTATGAGGTGATTGCGGAGTAGCCTCACCCCGCCCCCTCTCCGTTCGGAGAGGGGCATAGTTATTCATAGTCGATAGGTGATTTCTCCAAAGAAGTTTTTCAAATTCATTCAGCAAATAGAATACACGCTGAATGAATAGAATGGTGGGATGTGAATCGCTTGTTTCAAAAGGCATGATCATCCTTTACGTTGCGTCGTTGAGAGGAACCAAGTAATTGCGTGAAAAGCCATCCCGAATACAAACAACGCTTTGCGTTCTTGCTCCTGCTAAGAACGAAGCTGTGCATTGCGAAGTGCGCAGCACAAAGCAATTGCGAGAAAAAAACAAAAACCTTCCCGAATTCAAACAACGCTTCGCGTCTTTGCTCCTTTGCGTCTTTGCGTGAAAAGTACACCCCATTGCTCCGAAAAAAAACAGCACTATGCCCCAAGATCAAAATCACCTAATCTAAAGCAACCTACCCTGCAACACCGCACGAAAAAAATCTTAACTTGTAAACTACTGAAACATGAACACCACCAACACATCCCGCAAAGAAAAAATCATCCGCTGGGTAAAAAAACTCGGCTTCTGGGGATTCCTTTTTTTCCTGGTGAAAGGCCTGATATGGCTGGCCCTCGGTTACTGGGTATTCAAATAATTGCTTATCCTTTCAGGCGGGTGGGCGCTACACCGAAATATTTCTTGAATGCTTTCGTAAAATTAGGAATGTACTTGTAGCCCGTTACGTACGCCACTTCTGAAACATTTTTTCCGTTCAGCAACAGTTCCCGCGCCTGTTCCATTTTAAGCTGGTGCACAAAACCGAATACGGTGGTGCCGAATATCTTTTTAAAATGACTTTTCAGGTAAGCCTCATTCGTACCTACCTGGTGCGCGAGGTCAATGAGTGAGCAGGGACTGTTCAGGTTATCCAATATGATTTCCCGCGCGAGGTACATCCGCTCCACTTCTTCTTTTTTCAACGCTTTCGTTTGCGAAGGTGCGGCTTCACTGAAGCTTTCATACTGCTCCAATTGGAAAAGCAACAACTCCGTTGCTTTAGAGCGGATATACAATTGTTTGTACCGGTTCTCCAATGGACAATTCAGCATATCATACAGAATAGAACTCAACCGTGGAAGCAAAGGCAGGTTGGTCTGGCTGATGGGGGCGGGCACCATCTTTTTCATGCTGCCCATATACCCTTTGTACAACGGATGGTTTTCAGGCAACATGCGCGAAAACACTTCAGGACTCATCCCCAGTTCGAATAGTTCCACCTGCTCGTTGGAAGGCCAGTTCAGTTGAAATGCCTCCTGTGGAAGAAAAAGGTAATTGTATTGCTGTTGCGCCATACGGGCGAGCAAAATATTATTGCTGCCTGTTTCGTATGTTTTACTGCCGCGCACTACATAACTGATCTGGAAGAAAGGATGCCGATTCTCGATCTGCACCTTACCGGATTCCTGCGAAAACACATTGTAATAACCGAAGCTGATACCGTCGGGCGTGCCGAGTTCATACGACAACCCCTTGTGCACCGGCCCTTCCAGCGCTTTCCTCCTTTCACGGATTTCTTCGCTGCCGTTGCCATAAATATCAAAGGGACAAGAAATAGTATCGCCGGAATAAGGTTTCAATAGCTGTTCGTTTTGTCATGGAATTGTAATAAACCCCGCGACAATATTAGTCCATTCGCGCACCTCTTACTTCCGTGTTTGGGAATTTGATTTGCGAGATTGGGAAAATCGCCGTTCTATCAGTGTTTCATGAAAATGAATTTCCGTTTAGGATAAGTTTTTCTCCCCGGTGCATCTCGTGCGGAGTCCAATTTTGCTGGTTAAAAAGAGGATGTGAAGTATATACACCCACACATAGGTCCAGTGTTTTTCCTATTGCTTTTTGCGCTGAAAGGCATGGCGCAGGAAAAAGAGCAGTCGCTGGATTCTGTGACCATTTTTGCAAAAACCTGGCGCCCAACTGAAAACCTGGTAGATACGAGGAAGATACCCATGCCCGTTACTGTGATTGGGAAAGAGAAGATCAGGCTGATGGGCAGCAGGCGGCTCGACGAGGTGTTGCGCGAACAAACCGGACTGGCCATTGTGAGTGATCTCGGTGCTGGAAACCGTGCAACTGGTTTACAAATGCAGGGATTTTCTGCCGAATACATCAGTGTTTTACTCAACGGTGTTCCGTTGGCGGGAAGGAACAACGG
>CAMLPA010000413.1 GCA_946481605.1 uncultured Flavihumibacter sp.
CCCAACTTATCCATTCTGGACCTGCTCTTTTGTACCGGACCATCGGCAAGGGATTTTCTGGCAGGATCATAAACCTGCGGGATATTCAATATATTACAGGTTCAACCATTGCTATATGAAGCTGAAGCGCTTTGTTTTCAGAGCCTGTTCACTGGCAGGCCTGGTCTGCTTATTTTTTGAATTCAAGGTGGCATCCGCGCAGCAACGCCCACATTACACCCAATACATTTTTAATAACTATGTCCTGAATCCGGCGCTCAGCGGCATTGAGAATTATACGGACGTCAAACTTAGTCACCGCCACCAGTGGGCGGGTATCGATGGGGCACCGGTTACCACCTACCTTACCATCCATGGCCCGTTGGGGAAAAAAGACTACAGAACGAACGCGACCTCTTTTGCCGTTCCGGGGGAAAATCCCAGGGGAAAAGCTTATTGGGAATCGTATACAGTTCCGGAACCACACCATGGGGTAGGATTACAGGTGGTGAACGACAGAACAGGGCCACTCAACCGGTTTTCGGCCCAGGCAACTTATGCGTATCACTTGGGACTAACTCCTTCACTGGCGCTATCGGCCGGGTTTGGAGCAGGTATCTCCAATACTTCGCTGAACAGGAGCAAACTCGATTTCGTGAATACGGTTGTTGATCCTGCTGTTTATGGAAACGGGGCGCTCAATAACCTTCGCCCTGACCTTTCCGCCGGTGTATGGCTTTACGGCGCTGATTTTTTCGCAGGCATATCCGCTCAGCAGGTAATTCCGCAAACACTTCGGTTTTCCGAATCCAACAATACTGTGGAGGAAGAAAAAGGCAGGTTGGTACCACACCTCTTTTTTACTACCGGTTACCGCTTCTTTTTGAGTGACGATGTCTCGGCCCTGCCTTCTGTAATGGCCAAATATGTTCAGCCTGCATCCGTTCAGGCCGACCTTAACATTAAACTTCAATACCGCGACCTGCTTTGGGCAGGAGGTGGTTTCCGCACCGAAAACGGGTGGCAGGCCATGGTTGGCGTGAATATTTCTAATACGTTCAATATCGGGTACGCGTACGACCATACCAATACGCTTATAAGCACCGTAAGCAGGGGAACCCACGAATTCATGCTGGGATTCCTGATCGGTAACAGGTATGGCGACTGGTGCCCAAGGAATGTTTGGTAAACCCCATAATGCCTATGCTTTCGCGTAAATGGATCTGGATAGGACTTTTTATCGGTCTGGCCGTTATTACCGGCTGGTTTGTCTTCCGCTGGTTGGCCTCTTCCAATGTGGCCGCCAGGAAGATGGAAAAAGAGTTGGAAAGGCTGGTGGAGCAGGGGAGTAATGGCCTGTACAACCTGGAGATCGGTTCTATTAAAGTGGTGCCTGAAAAATTACAGATTCACCTGTATGAAATCAAACTTGTGCCCAATGAACAGGTGTACCGGGAGCAGGAGGAAAACGGAACGGCCGCCCCGGATCTTTTTTCTTTCAGCGCCGATAAGCTTACCATCAACAACATTACACCGGCCGATTTCATTGCCGACAAATCCATTTTACTTCAATCCATTCAATTGCATGAGGTATTGGTGGAAGTGATCCATACAGATGCATTGGTGAACAGGGACAAAAAACAAAAAAAGGATACCGCCACCTTCGATGCAAACGGACTTTACGAACGTATTAAAAAGGATGTGCGCAAAATAGCTGTGGATACAGTGCTCTTCTCCTCGTTGAACCTTCGGTACATCAATTCAGAAAAAAAGCGGGACACCACGTTTTTAAAGAACCTGAACATTTTTGCGGAGGACTTTCTGCTCGATGATTCTTCGGCACTTGACAGCAGCAGGTTTCTTTTTACAAAATCACTGGTGGTGCAATCCTGGCAATTCGAGGCACCGCTTAAAAATGAAAACTATAAACTGAAATTTGATACACTGCGCATGGTGATTGCCGGGAAGACCCATACCACGATCCGAAATTTTAAATTGCAACCGCTTTATTCGGAGAAAGAATACAGCAAGCGGATTTCTACCCAACTGGAACGTTTTAATGTATCGGTACCCACGATAAAACTGGTGAATTTCCAGTATGATCAGTTGCTCCGGAAAGGCGTAATTGTGGCCGATTCGCTTCATTTAAGAAACGCATTCATCGGGGTTTATAAGGACCGTACAAAGAATTTCGATGGAAAGACCAGGTTGGGAAAATACCCGCACCAGTTGCTGCAACATTCCGGACTACCGATAGATGTGGATGTGTGTATGCTCACCAGTGCTGATATTGTTTACCGGGAAAGATCGGATAAGACGGAAGAAACAGGAGAGGTGAAATTCACAGGTACCGATGCAGTAGTAAAACCCATCAGAAGTATTGGTTCGGGCGCTGAACCGGTAATGGTGGATGCCGATACCCGCTTTATGGGAACCACACCTGTAAGAACCACATTCATGTTGTACCCTGCTTCTCCTGATGGAGATTTTACCGTAAAGGCTGATTTCGCACCCCTCGATATAAAGGTGCTGAACAAAGCTACCATTCACCTCGGAGAGGTGCGCATCGATTCAGGGAATGTGGAAATACTGAAGTTCGTGGTAAGAGGAAATGATCATTTTTCCACGACCGACCTTCAATTCAAATATTCAGGGCTGAAAGCAAGTATCCTGAAACAGGAGGAGGAAGGAGGGTATAAAAAAAGAGGCTTGCTGAGTCTTGTGGCCAATGCTTTTGTACTTAAATCAGACAACAGGAAACGGGAGAAACACATCGTGGTCAGGTACCGGCGCGACACGGATAAATCAATGTTCAACCTGATATGGAAAGGCGTATTCTCTGGAATGAAGGAAATTGCTGGTGCAGGCGCTTTAGGTAAGGACAAAGACCGTGTAGAGATTATCCGCAAAGATTAAAGCCTGATGATGGGTTTCGCTTTCTTTTTCGCAATGATCCGCAGAGAATCAGCGGTTTTTGCGTTCAGCTTCGCGGCTTCCGCTTCAAGGGCTATCTGGGCGGCGCTGGCTTTCAATTGCTCCCACTGCACATCTTTCATTGCTTTAGCAATCTCCTCTTGCATCAGGTGGATAGATTCCATTCCTTTTGCCTGCTCGTGGGCAATCTTTTCCCAGTCAAGCTTATCCAGGAAGGTCGATAGTTTACCCAGGTCAAGGGCTTTCATGTATTCTCCCTGCACAAGGTTATAGAGCAGTAACGCCGTGGAGTCTCTGGTGAGTGTGATCGTAAATGGTTTTACATCAGCCGTTACAGTTGCTGTTGCATTGGCGGTTACCTTGCCTGTATATTTTTCACCATCCACAACGATGGTATATTCTTTATCTGCCACAGGAATGAACTGATCAACAGGGGCAGACTCTTGCCAGGTGATTGTTTCAGGAGAGAAGATGTCTGTCTGGGCTTCTTCAGATTCGTTGGTAGTTGTGGTTTCCGTAATCTCCGTGGTTGTTGTTATAGCATCTGAAACGATTACCGAAGGTGTTCTTTCCTGGAAAAGTGATGCTACCGCCATGGGATAGTCGCCAAAGTTACGTTCACCGGTAGTTGTATCGTTTTCGTTTTGTGTAACCGGAACTTTAAAGGGAAGCAGGCCCAGGAGCAGCAATAATGCTGCGGCAGCAATGGGGCGGAACGATATTTTTCTGCGGCGTACAGGCATTCCTGTGATGCGTTGCACCCTTTCCATCAGTGCGTCTTTCTCACCAATGGCGGCCAGTTGAAAGCGGTTCTGCTTCAGCAAAAGCCTGTTTTTTTCGGCCTGCAAAAGTGCCGCGGCGTACAATGCGGGCTTATACCGGAATTGAAGCACCAGGTCGTCACAAAGAAATTCACGGTCCTTACGGATTTCTTTGCCCAGCAGGTGAACGAACGGGTGGAAGAAAAGCAGTCCTTCCATTACCGCGAGCAGTATATTCAACAAGTAATCGTTCCGTTTGATGTG
>CAMLPA010000414.1 GCA_946481605.1 uncultured Flavihumibacter sp.
AGCTATGTAACTACAATCCTCCTCGCTATTTCCGTAAGCTTTTCGCTTAAGGCGCAACCCGCTGAACTAAGCTTCAGGAAATATTCCTCGAGGCAGGGGCTGTCCTCCGCGACGGTTTACGATATTCTTAAAGACAGTTTCGGGTTTATATGGCTGGCTACAGAGGACGGACTCAACCGGTTCGACGGCACCAATTTTAAAGCTTACAGACAAGACCCTGCGCGGCCCAACAGCCTCAAGGCCAACCACATCACCTCTCTTTTTGAGAGCAGGAACGGGCGAATCTGGATCGGCACCAACGGGGGCGGCCTCAGCATCTACGAAAGAACGCAGGATTCCATTTCCAATTACGCCTCCGGCGGCCCCGGACAACCCGGCGTGGGCATCACCTCTATTCATGGAGATAAGGACGGGAACGTATGGGTATGCAGCTACGGTGGCTTATATATAATAAACCCCGAAACAGGAAAGCAAATCACTGGCGGAAAGTACCAACAGTTGCTTTCCGCACTCAGCGGGAAAGTCAGCCTCTGTTTCCTGGAGGACAGCCGCCGCAACATCTGGGTAGGTACCCACGAGGGCCTTTATTGGTACGATCCCCAACGACAGCAATTGAGGCACTTTGTTCATAAAAACGGCGACACTTCCAGCCTCCCCCACAACATCGTCAATAAAATAGTAGAGGAAAAGAACGGGACCATTTGGATCGGGACCGATAATGGCCTTGCCAGGTTTCTCCCCGAACAATCCTCTTTCCGGAATTATTCTACCCGCTCCTCTCCGTTTAAATTAAGTTCCGGGATCGTATTTACATTAGAAGCCGACAATAAGGGCAGGCTCTGGATCGGCACTGAAATGGGGTTGCATATCCTGGAAACAGCCACCGGCAAACTTACAGTTTGTCTGCCTGAAAAGCGAAACCCCAGAAGCATCAGCGGCCGATCGATCCGGTCCATATTAATTGATCCACAGGGCATCTACTGGGTGGGCACTTTCGGTGGAGGCCTGAACAAATATGATGAAAATTTCAACTATTTCGGACTGAAAGAATACAGCCCGTTTGATCCTTTCGGCCTGCGGTCACCGGTAGTCACCTCCTTCGCCGGCCATAACAACGATGTATTCGTAGGCACCGATGGCGGCGGATTGCACCTTTACCACCGGAATACAGGCTTACTCGACCCGATCAATCTTCCCTTCGCCGTCAATTCCGACAATACCAAAAGCGGGCTCACCATCCTCGCCCTGGAAATGGCCGGCAACAATAAGTTGTGGGTAGGAACCTATACAGATGGCATATACCGCTACGACCCAGCCAACGGCACCCACCAGCAATACGTTAAAGGCGAGGGTGCTGGAAACCTTACCAGCGACAATATATTCTGCCTGCTGGAAGACCGTCGTGGTAATATATGGGTGGGCACAAACGGCGGCGGCATCAATATCATTCCCCCAAGCGGAGCTATTACTCGTTTCCTGCATGATCCTGAAAAAGAGAACGACCCTGCCAGACCCGCCAGCAGGTTCATCCGCGCTTTTGAGGAAGACAAGGCTGGTCGCATCTGGATCGGAACCTATGGCGCAGGCATTTCCGTGGTGGATCCCGCAGGCGGCGCCACAAGGTATTATACCAAGGCCAACAGCAGGCTTCCCGCCGATTATATCCTGTCCATCCTCGAAGATTCACGCGGAAATGTATGGGCCGGAACAGGCGGCAACGGCGTTGGCCTGCTTAAAAAAGGCTCCAGCACCTTCGAAACACTGTCTGAGAAAGACGGTCTCGCCAATGGAATGGTATATAAAATCATTGAGGACCAGGGCGGGAAAATATGGATCAGTACCAACAACGGCCTCAGTTGCTATGATCCGGCCACCCTGCGTTTCAAGAACTACTCCGTGAACGAAGGACTACAGGCCGGGGCGTTTATGGGTGGCGCTGGCATTATGATGCCCGATGGCGCACTTTTTTTTGGCGGACAAAACGGCTTCAACTATTTCAACCCCGCCAACCTCAAAACCAACCGGAACATCCCGGAAGTAGTACTCACCGACCTGAAAGTGGACAACCAATCTGTTTCTCCTTCCCCCAAAGGACCGATTGAAAAGTCTATTCTCCTGGCCAACGAAATAAGGTTGAAATACAAACAGGGCTTCTCCATTGCCTTCGAAGCACTCGACTTCACCGTCCCGGAAGCCAATCAATACGAGTACAAACTGGAAGGATTGGATAAAGACTGGATAAAAGTGGGCAAAGAACACAGTGTTTATTTCGCCAATATTCCCCCGGGCAACTATACGTTCCGCGTCCGCGCCAGTAACAACGATGGCGTCTGGAACGAAACCGGCCGCACCATCAGGATCCATGTGGACCCTCCTTTGTGGCGTTCTATCTATGCTTACCTGCTTTACGCGCTGCTCGCACTGGGCATTATCCTGTATTTAAGGCGCCTTGGCATCAGGAAAATACGCAACCGCTTCGAACTGGAACAGGAAAGGCAAAAGGCGAAAGAACTGATTGAAAGGGAAAGGAAAGAAGCGGAATATCTCCACAAACTTGATCAGATCAAAATCAAGTTCCTCACCAACCTGAGCCACGAATTCAGGACCCCGATCTCTCTGATCATGGGTCCGGCAGAAACCCTTGCAACACACGTAAAGGAGGAGCCGCATGCGGGTCAACTCGGCCTGATCCGCCGCAATGCGCGGCGTTTGCTGAACCTGGTGAACCAACTGCTCGATTTCAGGAAAATGGAAGAAAGGGAACTGAAACTACAACGCAGTGAAGGCAATATCATCGCTTTCATGAAAGATGTTTGCGATTCCTTCCAGGACCTGGCACGCAGGAAAAAAATCGAACTCCGGTTTGAAAGTGAAATTCCTGATGCCAATACCTTATTCGATCACGATAAGACCGAGCGCATTCTCTTCAACATTCTTTCCAACGCATTTAAGTTCACCCCTGAGAACGGGCGCATACATGTTCGCGTGGAAGCCTTTCCCGTAGCCGAATCCAGCGGCAACATTCACCTGAAGGTTTCCGTATCTGATACCGGCATAGGCATTCCCGAAGAGGCACGGGAACGTATATTCGAAAGTTTCTTTCAACACGAAACCACGCCAGACATACTGAACCACGGCACCGGTATCGGACTGGCCATCACCAAGGAATTCGTGCAGCTGCACGGCGGCAGGCTTACAGTAGAAAGTAAAGTGGGCAGAGGAAGTACCTTCTCCTTCGATCTTTCGCTGGAAAGCGCCGGTAGTGAAACGCAGCCTGTTGCTTTACCGGAATCTCCTGCCAGGGAAAATGTTCCGGGTAATACAACTGCATCCGCACCTGCTGTTGACCATAGTTTGCCCTGTATCCTTATTGTGGAAGATGATGAGGATTTCCGCTTTTACATCAGGGAAAACCTCCGTTCGTTGTACCGCATCGTGGAAGCTGCTGATGGAAAAGCAGGGTGGGAACAGGCGTTGTTGCACCACCCCGATATTGTGGTAAGTGATGTGCAGATGCCGCTGATGAACGGGCTGGAGCTCGCGCAGAAACTGAAAGCAGATAAAAAAACAAAAAACATCCCCGTGATCCTGCTTACGGCGGCCAATACACCGGATAATGTGTTGTACGGACTGGAATCCGGCGCGATCGATTATATGACGAAACCTTTCGATTTCGCGGTATTACAGGCAAAACTCCACAACATTTTACTGCTGAACCAGTCGTTTAAAGATACTTATTCCAAAAAAGTAACTGTTGGTCTTCCCAAATCTGAAGTGCTGTCAGAGAAAGAGGAATTCCTTCAGAAGGCGCTCAACTTCATTTATGAGAACCTTGATAACCAGCAGTTGTCCGTAGAGGTATTGAGTACGCACCTCTTCATCAGCAGGGCTTCCCTGTACAATAAACTCATGGAATATGTAGGAGTAACACCGGT
>CAMLPA010000415.1 GCA_946481605.1 uncultured Flavihumibacter sp.
TACGCGAATTACAGCGCACAGTTCAAAAAACTGGGCGTTCAGGCGGGGCTTCGGATGGAAAACACCATCGCCAACGGCCACCAGGTAGTGAAAAATGAAAAATTCAAACGAAACTATACTGAATTCTTCCCTACCACCTACCTCAGTTATGCCGCTTCTGAAAAAAGCCAGTTCGGATTATCTGTCGGCAGAAGAATAGAACGTCCGAATTACCAGGATATGAATCCATTTCAGAAAATCCTCGACCAGTTCACGTACCAGGAAGGCAACCCCTACCTCCGACCCCAGTTCAGCAAAAATGTGGAACTGAGCTACAATTACAAAGGAGAATGGAACTTCAACCTCAACTACACCAGCACCAACGACATCATCAACGAAATCCTGCGCCAGGACGATGCGGCGAAAGTAACTTATCAGACCAAAGAAAATATCGCTTCCAGCCGCAACCTGGGACTTTCCATGAGCTACAACAAACAGCTTTTAAAATGGTGGACCACCAGCGTTTTCGCCAACGGCTTTTACAATAAGTTTGAAGGAAGGGTCAACAACGCCGATCTGGAAGCTGATCTTTTCGCCTATATGGTGAACGTGAACAATATGTTCCGCTTTAACAAAGGCTGGGGCGCGGAAGTGAGTGGCTTCTATCGCTCGAAATCGCTGGAAGGCGGTATTATCGTTTCCAAACCCATGGGCGTGGTGAACTTCGGTGTCTCCAAACAAATCCTGAAAAACAAGGGCTCCCTCCGCCTGAATCTACGTGATCCTTTCTGGATACAGCGTTTCAGGGGATACACCCGGTTCGATAACCTGGACCTGAAAATCAACAACCGCTGGGACAACCGCCGCGTGGCCGTCACCTTCTCCTACCGGTTCGGAAAAGGACAGCAAACACCCCAACGCAAAAGAACCGGCAGCGCTTCAGACGAGCAAAAACGCGTGGGCGGCGAAGGACAGCAGTAACCGGAAAACCGTACCTTCGCACAAAACCAGTTCGTATGCCCTCATTCGATATCGTGAGTAAAGTAGATGTTCAAACGCTCGACAACGCCATCAATACCACGGTGAAGGAACTCGCCAACAGGTTCGATTTCAAAGGATCACACCTCGTGATCGACCTGAACAAAAAGGACTTCAAAGTGAACCTGGAAGCGGATAGCGACATGAAAATGAAGCAAATCATCGATGTGATGATCAGCCGCTCCATGAAGCAGGGACTTTCCGCTGAAATCTATGACCTAAGCAAGGAACCCTACCCCAGCGGTAAGGTAACCAAGCAGGAAGTTCCGGTGAGAAACGGATTAAAACAGGAGGATTCCAAGAAAATCGTTAAATTGATTAAAGATTCAGGACTGAAAGTACAGGCAGCCATCATGGACGATATCGTTCGGGTAACCGGGAAAAAGATCGACGACCTCCAGGAAGTGATCCAGGCCTCCAAAAGCTGGAATATCGGTATCCCCCTGCAGTACATCAACATGAAGAGCTAAGCAAAAAAACGTTGTACAAACAATGGAAATTAGCTATTTTTGCATCCTGTTATAACCCAACTTGGCAAAATCCAAGTGCAAATAATTGAAAATCATGAAACAAGGTATCCATCCTTCTAATTACAGGCTCGTAGTTTTTAAAGACATGAGTAACGGTACGGCTTTTCTTTGCCGTTCAGCAGCGAATTCAAAAGAAACCATTCAGTGGGAAGACGGTAACGAGTATCCTGTGATCAAACTGGAGATCTCCAATACTTCACACCCCTTCTACACAGGTAAGAATGTACTGGTGGATACCGCAGGTCGTATCGACAAATTCAAAAAACGTTACGCAAAGAAAGACTAGTCTTTCTTTCTCATATTTTTTTGTTTTTCATGGCTATACTTTCCCTCTCGTCTCTACGGGAGGGATTTTTTTATGATACCTTTTATCATTTATTGCGCTAAATTTTAACGGCAAATAATTACCTTTCAATCATGGAAGTAAACGATCAGCTTATCGATAAACTGGCCCATCTTTCAAGGCTGGAATTCGGAGAAGAAGAGAAAAACACCATACGAAACGATCTTAAAAAGATGATCGCTTTCGTGGAAAAACTGAATGAACTGGACACCACCGGCGTGGCGCCGTTGCTCCACATGAGCCCGGAAGTGAACGTGCTGCGGGAAGATAAGGTGCAGGGTTCCATCCCCCGTGAACTGGGCCTGAAGAATGCACCCAAACACGACAACCAGTATTTCAAGGTTCCAAAAGTCATCAAAAACCCTTCTGAAGCATAATCACCTAAACACTTACTCCTATGCAGGGCATCATTCACCTGGAAAACATCCAAAAAAGCTATTTCATGGGAACGCAGGCCATCCCGGTTTTAAAAGGGATTGACCTCGATATCTTCAAAAACGAATACGTGGCGCTGATGGGGCCTTCCGGCTCAGGTAAAAGTACGCTGATGAACATCCTCGGCTGCCTGGATACGCCAACCGGAGGAAAATACATCCTGAATGGCCATGATGTGAGTAAGATGATTGACGACGACCTGGCCGCCGTGCGCAACCGGGAGATCGGCTTCGTTTTCCAGCAGTTCAACCTACTGCCAAGGCTTACCGCCGCCGAGAACGTGGCGCTGCCACTGGTATACGCAGGTGTTGCAAAAAAAGAACGGACAGAAAGAGCAATGGATGTACTTCAAAAAGTAGGATTGGCAGATAGAAGTCACCACAAACCCAACGAACTCAGTGGCGGACAGTGCCAGCGGGTAGCCATCGCCCGCGCGCTCATCAATAACCCGTCTCTTATTCTGGCGGATGAGCCCACGGGAAACCTCGATTCCCGCACCTCAGACGAGATCATGGCCATCTTTGGCGCTATCCAGTCTGCAGGGAATACCGTAGTGCTCGTAACGCACGAAGAAGACATCGCCATGCACGCGAAACGAATCGTGCGCCTGAAAGACGGCGTGGTGGAAAGCGATAAAATGAATGCGGAAACCTTCGCTGTACAACATTAATTTTGGATGTTGAATGTTGGATTTTGAATTAACATTGAATCCCAATTCAACATTCAAACTTCAAAATTCAACATTCAAATGAAGATATACACCAAAACCGGCGATGCCGGTAAAACCTCGCTTATAGGCGGCACAAAAGTTCCTAAAAGCCATATCAGGATTGAAACATACGGCACTGTGGACGAGCTGAACTCCTATATTGGCTTACTGAACGACCACCTCACAGATACCCATACACGAAATATTCTGCGCCTGATTCAGGACCGTCTTTTCACTGTAGGCGCCTCGCTGGCCTGCGACCCGGAGAAAGAAACAAAAATGCGCATTCCTGATCTTAAAGAAGAAGACATTGACCTGCTGGAAAAGGAAATGGACCAGATGAATGAAAAGCTTCCGGCCATGAAATTCTTCATTCTTCCCGGAGGACATCCGGCAATCTCCACCGCGCACATCGCCCGCTGCGTGTGCCGCAGAGCAGAAAGATTATGCGTACAACTTCAACAGGAAGACATGTTCATTGAGCCCATCGTGCTGAAATACATGAACCGTTTGAGCGATTACCTTTTTGTGGTGGCGCGTTATACAGGCATGTTATTAGAGGTGGAAGAAATTCCCTGGCGCCCGGCCGTACGTTAAGGGGCCATGAGCCCGTCTTTCATGTGTAGCACACGGTCGCTCATCTGGGCGAGTTCCTCGTTATGGGTCACCACAAGGAAAGTTTGGTTGAACTCATTTTTCAGATCGAAGAACAAATGATGCAATTCCCTGGCATTGGCTGAATCGAGGTTCCCCGTGGGCTCGTCGGCAAAAACGATGGCCGGGTTGTTGATGAGTGCCCTTGCTACGGCAACACGTTGCTGTTCACCGCCAGACAATGCCGCGGGCTTGTTCTCCAGGCGATGCCCCAATCCAAGTTTTTCCAGGAGCGATTT
>CAMLPA010000416.1 GCA_946481605.1 uncultured Flavihumibacter sp.
ATCCGTTATTTCACTCGCGTAAACAATGGTTTTTTTCTCCCCGGACTGGCGTCCGTTTACGACGATCAGATCGTGGATGGCACCACCTACGATATCCAGGTAGATAAAGGTGTTGACCGGAATACCACCATCGATCTCGAAGACTATGCGTTCTTTACAAGAGGGGATACCGTAACCGTTAAATTCTGCAACATCGATAAAGCCACCTTCGATTTCTGGCGCACTGTGGAGTTCAGTTACCAAAGTATCGGTAACCCGTTTTCTTCCCCCACAAAAGTTACTTCCAACCTCAAAGGCAGGGCACTCGGCTATTTCGGTGGCTACGCGGTGCAATACCTGACCCTGGAAATCCCCCGTTGAACAGGTTATGCACATGATATACAGGCGTTGGTAAAGCGGCCGTTCGGAATTGGTTTTTTCCGGTTAATTTTGGCCCACATTGAAAATCTTTTAAGCTCAGACCAGGTATGGAAAATTCGATAGAAAAAGTGCACTGCCTCATTATAGGTTCCGGTCCTGCCGGATATACTGCCGCTGTTTACGCCGCCCGCGCCAACATGAAACCCGTGTTGTACCAGGGCATTCAGCCAGGCGGACAACTCACCATCACCACGGAAGTGGAGAACTATCCCGGTTATCCCGAAGGCATTCAGGGCCCGGAAATGATGGTGAATTTCGAAAAACAGGCCCAACGCATGGGTGCTGATATCCGTTTCGGTATCGCAACCAAAGTAGATTTCAGCAGCAAACCACACAAAGTCTGGATCGACGACAACAAAGAAATTCATGCCGACGCGGTGATCATTTCCACCGGCGCTTCCGCCAAATGGCTGGGCCTCGAAAGTGAACAGCGCCTCAACGGCTTCGGCGTGAGCGCCTGCGCCGTGTGCGACGGTTTCTTCTTCCGTGGTAAAGACGTGGCCATTGTTGGTGCCGGAGATACTGCCTGCGAAGAAGCAATCTATCTTTCAAAACTTTGTAATACGGTGCACATGATCGTGCGCAAAGGGGAAGATGGTATGCGCGCCAGCAAGGTGATGCAGGATCGCGTGAAAATGACCTCTAATATCGTGATCCACTGGCATTCCGATACCGAAGAAGTACTTGGTAAAGACAAAGTTGATTCCGTAAGGATCAAAAACCTGAGTACCGGCGTATCCACCACGATACCTGTGAGTGCATTCTTCGTAGCCATTGGTCACCAGCCGAATTCAGATATCTTCAAAGGATTCCTTGATATGGATGAGGCGGGTTATATCACCACCGTTCCCGGTACTTCCAAAACGAATGTGGAAGGTGTATTCGCCGCAGGCGATGTGCAGGATAAAATCTACCGCCAGGCTGTTACCGCAGCCGGAAGTGGCTGTATGGCCGCATTAGATGCGGAAAGGTACCTGAGCGCAGCAGGACTGGCTTAAACAACGCTTCCGGAAATATACTATCTTAGGGGCCGTATCCACATGATACGGCCTTTTTATTTGGCCCTACTTGCGTTGATGCGAGGTCCGTACTGTTCTTTCGAGTAAACTTCTTTATGCAAACCATCACCATTCACCTGAAACAACTCCGTTTCTTCGCTTACCACGGCTGGCATCCCCAGGAACAGCAGACCGGTAACCAGTTTGAACTGAATATCATCGTAAAACTGCATCCTGCCAAAGAGGTGGTACGCAAATTGGAAGATACCGTGAACTACGCCGACATTTACGAACGCGTGAAAAAAAGAATGGAGAAAGCAACGCCCTTACTGGAAACCGTTGTCATGGAACTGGCGGAAGAGATTGGTGCCGCACATCCCGTGATTGCTGAAATGGAGCTGTTCCTCGATAAACTGACCGCTCCCATCGCCGGAATGGATGGAAGGGTAGGCGTGTCTTACTCCTGGAAAAAAAACAATTGATTCAATTTTACCTATGAGGAAAATTTTTCTGTTTTTAACGTTGATGCTTACGTGCAATTTGATATTCGCGCAGCAGGTGCCTGCACTCATGAGTAAAGGAGAGGAATATGAGGCCGCTTTGAATGAACAGGCGGCGCTGAAAACTTACCAGCAGGCGCTCAGGATTCAACCTACCAATGTTTCCGCGCTGGTGAAATGTTCCGAACTCTGCGCCAGGATAGGGTTCAGGCAGGAAAAAACCGAGGCCCGCAACGATTATTACCGCGCCGCAAAAAAATATGCGGAACTCGCGTTGAAGCTGGAGCCCAAGGCTGCCAACGCACACGTAGCCATGGCGATTGCGTTGGGAAGAATGGCGATGGTGGCTTCCGCAAAAGAAAAAGTAGCCGCCGTAAAGGAAATAAAATCACATGCGGAACAGGCGCTGGAAACCGATCCCGATAATTTTAAAGCATACCATGTATTGGGCAAATGGCATTTTGAAGTCTGGAACCTGAACAGCGTTGAGCGTACCGCCGTGAAACTTTTCTACGGAGGTTTTCCCAAAGCGAGTTTGCAGGAGTCCATCACTTATTTTGAGAAAGCCAGGAGTCTGCAACCGAAATTCCTGCTGAATTACCTTGAGCTCGCAAAGGCTTACGATAAAAATAACGAAAGGAAAAAAGCCATTCAGGCGCTGGAAACCATGCTCCAGTATAAAAACCTTACCGAAGATGATTCCAACGCAAAAAAAGAAGCGGGAGAACTATTGAAAAAGTGGAAATAGGGCAGGACTATTCAGTTCCTTCGCGTGAAACCTTGTCCATCAGTTCAAAACCGGTGATCATTTCTTCTTTCATTTTTTTGAGGTACCCGCTGATGGCTACAGAATCAAAAGTTTGCATTTCTTCAAGTTTTACGGCTATGCGTGACAGCTGGACAAGTCCTGCGGAAACGGCTGTGCCGCTTAACTTGTGCGCTGAATACTGAATGCCCTTCATGTCCTGGTGCTCGAAATGTTCCTGGAGCTTCGTGAAGCTGTTGCTGATCTCTTTGCGGGCGATGCTGAAAAATTCTTTCAACCTTGCTTCGTTGTCGCCCACGATATCTTTCACGATGTCAATATTCAGGTGCACTTTCATTTTGTGTACCCAGGTGTCTATCACGTAAGCGATACTCTCCATCACAACGGGTTTGGTGAGGTAATCATCCATGCCGGCCGCCAGGCATCTTTCTTTTTCCCCGATCGCGTTGGAGGCGGTGAGCGCTATAATGGGGATATGTGTCTCAGTGAAGGTGGCGCGGATCATTTTTGTGGCCTCATAGCCGTTAATTTCCGGCATCAGGATGTCCATAAAAATGATGTCGGGCAGGTTTTCAATACATTTCTGAAAACATTCTTCCCCGTTCACGGCCTCTTCGATAGTGGCGTAGGGCGCGATGCGTTTAATGATGGTTTTCAGTAAAAGCATGTTCACGCCGTTGTCTTCGGCGATGAGTACTGAAAAATGTTCCGTGTTACTTTCAGTGGATTCGGTTCTTTCGTTCATATCGGGTTGTTCGGGTTGTTCCGGGGTCGTGTCCTGCGCGGTTTGCAGGAGCAGGGAGAAATAAAACGTACTGCCTTCTCCGGGGGTACTGCTCAGTTGCAACTGGCTGCCCATCAGGCCCAGCAGTTTGTTGGAGATGCTGAGTCCAAGGCCGGTGCCACCATATTTTTTTGTGGTGGAAGCATCTTCCTGCAGGAATACATCAAATATCTTGTGCTGTTTTTCTTTCTTAATGCCTATCCCTGTATCCTTGATGGCAAAGCGGAAATTGTGGTGGTGGGGGAGTTCCGCGGGCTTGGCTTCTATCTTCATTTCGATCTCTCCTTTCTCTGTAAACTTTACGGCGTTGCCGAGGAGGTTGATGAGGATTTGTTTGAGCCGGATGGGATCGGTCCAGATGTGTTTGGGCGTATGTTCCGTCATGGAAACGGTCATTTTCAAGCCCTTGCTTTGTGCCTGGAATGCCAGTACATCTGCGGCTTCCGACACCAGTTC
>CAMLPA010000417.1 GCA_946481605.1 uncultured Flavihumibacter sp.
AAAAAGCGCGCTTATTAGTTTTCCGTTAGATTTTTGTTGACTTTCCTTGTTGTGCCTGTTGCCGGTAAAAGGCCTTACGTGTATTCTTTTATCTACGGGTTTAATAACTTTTCACTCAAGGACCGCAATGGAGCAGGGGCGCAAAGAGACGTTCTATTGCAGACTACACAATTTCCTTTATACAATTGTATAAGTATAATTCAATTAACTGAATAGGGCGTATCGATTTCGATACGCCCTATTGGGTTTGATATCCTGATGAATTATTTGGCGATGACCAGTTTCTGGGTCCATTCTTTACCTGCATGGGTAATCTTCAGCCAATAGATGCCGTTCGCGAGATGTTGCAGCGCGAAGTTTTTACGGTAGGTGCCGGTGAAGGTATTCCTGTTTTCATTATAAATGGCCTGACCTTGTGTGTTGTACAGGGCGATGGCCAGTTTACCGGTACGGGTGGTCTGGAAGGCGAGCTCGAAATTACCGTTGTTGGGGTTCGGTGCCACAAGTACTCCGTTGGAAATATTATCGAGGTCCACCAATGCGGTCACGAGCGCGTTGATTGTATTGGAGGAAACGGTACATCCGCTAATAGTAGCATCAACTTTATACGATCCGGGTTCAATGATGGTATAAGTTGTGCCGTTGGCACCCGGGATGGCAATTTCGTTGCGGTACCATTGCAGCCCGGTGGACACATTACTTGTAAGCACGTTGCCATTTTGCGTAATCACCGGCGCGGTGTTTGGAACAGCAACAATGGGGTTGCGGGTAGCGCTGGCGCAGCCTTGAGAACGGGCCACCACATTGTAGGTAAGGTAGAAGAATTTCTGAAAATTATTGGGGTTTGTATTGTTGTAATTACTGTTGCCAGTGAGCTGGAAGAACGTGTTCCCGATCGGGTAGGGATTCGTAGCTAAGTTCTGATTGATGGCAGCATAAAGTGTATCACCATTTAGCGTTTGTTCAAGGTCCATCAGCAAAATATGTTCCCCTGGTTCATCTACCGGCAAATTTATCTGGTAATAGCGGCCAGCATCGGAGCCGTTTGCGTCACGGCTTCTCTGCACATCAATAACGGTTTGAGCGAGTGGTAAATAAGAAATATTCTGACCATCAAAAGATTGCAGGTTCGCCAGTATCAGGGTGAGTTTCCCTGAAGTGGCGCTGTAAATCCTGAAGCCATCAATAGTAACGGGAATGCTGTTACTGAATTTATTGAATGCCGTAAAAGTGCTGTACACGGCTGTTGTTGTGCCCAGATTGGTAAGCGTTGGCGCGGGGGTACTCCGGAAATCGTTCCTGCCCAGATAAAAAGTATTGTTTGCGGGAACGCTGCTGGTATTTACATTCTGGCCTGAACCTACAGGAACAGTGGCATTGCTGGCATTGTACCATAGGAGCGTGCCTGCGGATTCGCTGCTGCGAAGTTGCGCAGTGGTGCCACAAATTGTAGCCGTGCCTGTGGGTGTGGCACTCGCTGCAGCAATGGTGATATTTTGTCTTACGGTATCGTTTGACCTGTCCTGATCGGAAGCGGCATCGAAAGTAGTATAAGCTTCAATCGTATAGGCGGTGCCAGGCGTAGTAGGGAAAGTAACCTGGGCTGTGTACTGAACCTCCGCGCCTGCACGTACAGTACCTCTGTAAAAGTTCAGGTTGTTTACAATTTCCGTAGCGCCGGATTTAACAATCACCCGAACCGGGATGCTGTCAAGCGTTGTTTTGCCCTGGTTCCTCAAACGCAGGGTTACGCGCTGCTCTGGATTGGCGCATTCTCCCGGCGAAGGATATACAACGGATGTAACGCGCACGTCTTTGGAAGGTTTGGTGAAAGTGACCGGGAAATCGTAAGTAGCGCCATTGCCATAGTTGCCGCAGGCATTGATGGCGTTGATGTTTGTGGTTTCCTGAATCACAAGTCGCAGTCTGGTAGTGCTTCCGATGGATACAGTTGCGGGAATGGTGATAGTACCAGCGAAAGTACCGTTTCCTGTAATAGCGGTTGCCGTTGCCGCAACCTGTTCACCCGCTTCAAAAGTGCCATTGTTGTTGAAGTCGATGAATATCTTGGCCATTTTAGCGTTCGTACTTGCATCGCAACTGGTGAGTTTTGCGCTGAAAGAAAGCGTGGAAGCCGGCTCTGCCGAAATAATACTTCCGGCAACATTCAGGTATCCCACACAAGTGGTCAGACTTGGTGCGTTATAGGTCATACCTCCTGCCACCAGTTGTTCAAGAATACCGCCTGCGCCTGCTGAAACGGAGGTGCAATAAGCTGTTCCGTTAACACCGGTCGCGATCAGTGAATAAGCCTGTGGCCCCTGTGCCAATGTTCCTTTATTGGAAACGGTAATGGTATAAGTTTCGCCGGGTATCGGATTCAGTATTTCAATTTTTTCGAAATTGTCAACATTGTTGTCTGCTTTGGTAGCGGCAGCGGAGGGTGCAAGTACGTTGAGCCTCCAGGGGAGGTAAGTGGTGGAGTTGGCGCTAACGCGAAGATCCAGGTCATGAATGAGTTTTGAGGTTCTGTCGTTAAGTGGGGTCCCTGTAGTAACTTCTCCTTTTGGATCGGTCCAGCAAATGGACACAATCAAAGGTTGTTTTCCTGAAGCCACAACCGTTGTGGTGTAAGGCGTACCTGAAGTCAGGCTTCGCTGATCGATTAACGATCCGGCATTCCTGTTGGAGATGACGGCTGCCGCTTTTACCATATTCAGCAATCCCCATCCGTGGATATAATCCGGTCCGGGGTTTGCTCCTGCCTCATCGGCTGTATGGAGTGCGATCCCTTTTAAGGTGGCCGATCTCATCACCGCGCCACCATTCTTCTGTGCATACAATTCCTGAAGCAGCAGTAGCGAGCCTGTTACGTTGGGCGTAGCCATTGAAGTACCACTGATGCTGGAATAAGCGTTGTCGTTAGTGGCATAGGTGGAAAGTACATTTGTTCCTACCGCCACGAGGTCGGGCTTAATCCGGCCATCATCTGTAGGGCCCCAACTGCTGAAATCAGATATCTGTACATCTGAAGGCGCGTAGTATCCGGAGGGAATAGCGTCCACAGCGCCGATGGTAAGAATATTTTTTGCGGTTCCGTATGTGGAAATGATATCGTAGCCGTTGTTGCTGCTGAGGTTGTTCGGACGAGGACCTTTGTCCACAAGGCTTCCCGAAGCGTTATATCCCCAATAATTGGCACCTGCTGCAGGACCATTCTGACTCCTGTTATTACCGCCGGATTTTACGATAAGGTAATTGGGCGCGTTATAGGCCAACTCATCCCATCTTTGGGCATCGTTACTGTAATACCCAAATTTATAGTCTTCTGTGGCGCCGTCGGGTGCATTAAATTCCCAACGGTTCTGTGTACTGTTGAATTGCCATCCTGCGGGTTGACCATAAGAGTGGTTCGATAGGAGCAGGTTGGCGGCCACTCCAGCCATTTCTGTTTGATAACTGTTAAAGTCGTAAGCCTGCAAATCCTGGTAACCGAAGGCCATTCCCTTCGCAAGCGGGTTCACGCCGGAGGCCATTAATGTGCCTGCTACGTGGGTGGCATGGTTCTGTGGGGTAGTGGCATTGTCTTTTTGCGTGACCCTCCCTGTTAGTTCAACATGCGTACCCCTTACCATACCTTCATCCCAGACGCCCATTTTCCCCCTAACGCTTGCACTGCTTCCATTCAGGTTGAGGCCGGTAGAACCGCCTGCCCACAATTGGCTCGTTCCCACCGTAACGGCAGATGCTACGTTGTTATGGCTGGAGATATAGACTGGCAATCCGTTGTCGTCCACACCGGCCAGCATAATGAAATTACCTGCCGCATCCCGACTGCTTACCGGCCAGCCCTTGATTTTGGAAAGTTGAAGCGCTTTCGACAAGCTGGCTTTTTCATAATCCTCAAAGGCCGCCT
>CAMLPA010000418.1 GCA_946481605.1 uncultured Flavihumibacter sp.
TTCTCGCAACGGCGCAAAGGCGCAACGTTAGCGGCTGATTTAATATTTTCTTGGGTTATTGCGGAGCGGGTTACTATTTCTTTTGCATCATTGGAAAGGTAACAACATTCGGTGGTTGCAGATTGCCTGATAAAACACTGCTGTAAAAATCAGCCACGCCCAATAGAACAGTCCGTTGCGTCGCCGCGCCGTTGCGAGAAATAATGCTAACACAGAATTCCAGCAACACGCCAAAACAAAAAAACTTTGCGCCTCCGCGCCTTTGCGAGAAACAAAAATTTCTCTAAAGCCGCCCGCCCCCAATTAAGGCATTGCGTCCTTGCTCCCTTGCGTTGCGAACTGCGAGGAACGAGCAGGAAGCAATTGCGTGAAACTCTGCTAACCTCAAGCATTCAACTTCCTCAGCACAAAACTTCCGTCATCCTCTATCACAAATTCAGTAATGGCTCCGTTATCAAACCAAAGCCTCCTGTAGTGATGAAGCGGCATACCGAGTTGCTGTGCGAGAAAAAACCGGTTCACAGCATTGTGCGCGGCAACAAGAAAAGTGCCCTGTTTTTTTTCTTCAAACAAGTCCTTAAAAAAGGCAGATACTCTGTTCGCTGCAGCCGCCATGGTTTCACCCGTGTTGCCCGCCCGAACGCCTTCTTCCCCGCTCATCCATCTGTTCCACAAAACCGGATCGGCGGAGATGAATTCTTCTTTAGTACGCAGTTCCCAATCTCCGAAATCAAGCTCGATTAACCGTTGATCGGTGGTTACAGTTTTACCCGTAACAACCTCCGCGGTAATGCGTGCACGCTGAAGTGTTGAGGCATACACGCCATCAAAGATGATGTGTTTTAGTTTTTCCCGAGACACTTCGGCCTGCTGCATTCCTTTTGCGGTAAGCGGCGCATCGGTTCTGCCGCAATAGCGGTTGTTGTCTGCGTTCCATGGGGTTTCGCCGTGTCTTAATAAGAATACCTGTATCATAATTTAAACTGAAGGGCCGAAGGTAATACAATCCGTAATCATGCAAAGGAAACCCATCATTGTATAACAACGCTGGCATGGGGTGGAAGTATTTTTGCATGGTAAACATCAGTATATGAAATACACATTCAACATCAGCGGCATTGCCTGTGGCGGCTGCATACAAAATGTAACGGACGCATTAAATTCAGTGCCTGGCATACGGGTGGAGAAAGTTCAGAAAGAAGCGCCGCAGGCCATCTTCAGCGCCGATGCACCCATTAGCGAAGCGGTGGTGCAATCCGCACTTTCGGCCAGGGGAAAATACACCATTGTACACAGTGAAAAAACGGAAGCATGAAACAGTTCGCCTTCACCTTCATCCTGGCAGCCCTGACTACAAGCGCCATAGCGCAGCACGAACACCATCAGGAGCAAAAAGACTCCGTGCCGCACCATACACCCGAACATGCGCCCATCATGAGCCATGCATTCAGCAAAAACCTGCCCATGCAACGCAATGGTTCCGGGACCGCCTGGCTCCCGGATGCCGCCCCCATGTACGGTTATATGTTGCACAGTAAAAAATGGATGTATATGTTGCATGGCAACCTGTTTCTCCGTTACAATAACCAGGACATCGCGCGGAAAGGCACCCGCGGCGCAAGTCAGTTCGATGCCCCCAACTGGGTAATGGGTATGGGTCAACGCAGCATCGGAAAGAACGGCCTGTTCCGCTTCAGCGCTATGCTATCTATCGACCGGCTCACATTGGGCGGAGATGGTTATCCCCTGCTTTTTCAATCCGGAGAAACATGGGAGGGGCAACCGCTTACCGACCGGCAACACCCACATGATCTTTTTGCGGAATTGTCTGTTGGTTACACCCATGCACTCAGTAAAAAAACGGATGTATTTGTTTACCTGGGGTACCCGGGAGAGCCGGCCATCGGAGGAACGGCTTTCATGCACCGCCCTTCTTCCTTCTACAACCCCGACGCACCTTTGGGACACCACTGGCAGGATGCCACTCACATTACTTTCGGGACCACCACACTTGGGGTGAGGCATGGCAAATTCAAAGTGGAAGGCTCTTTGTTCACCGGCAGGGAACCTGATGAGAACCGGTACGATTTTGACAAACCCCGTTTCGATTCCTGGGCAGGAAGAATCAGTTTCAATCCTGGGAAAGAATGGTCTTTGCAGGTATCCAAAGCATATATTAAAAGCCCCGAGACACTTGAACCCGGGAAGAACATACACCGTACCAGCGCATCCATTCTTCACGCGAAACAATTCCCTGGCGGAGATTTATTGAACAGCGCATTGGTCTGGGGCTATAACTACCAGGATGCGCAACACAAGGAGCATGCGGTATTGGCTGAATCGGCCTACAATTTTGGGAAGAACGCCGTTTACGGGAAATATGAATTCGTGCAGAAAAGCACCCACGAACTGAGTCTGGATGAAGCGGTTTACGGCCACGATGCCATCTTCAACATCAATGCGCTTACCGTAGGATTGAACAGGCGCCTGTTTAATTTTGGCAAAACAGACTTCTCTCTCGGCACACAAGCCACTTTTTATGGCGCGAGGAAAAAACTGGAGCCGGTTTACGGAAAAAACCCATGGTCGTACCAGGTGTTTTTCAGGATTAATCCAGGCAGGATGATGTAAAGCATAAATAGGTTCATAGCCCGGATAAGTTATTCAATGGCTTATAAAAAATCCTCCCGGAGCGGGGAGAACACATCAATCAATACACCTGCTTCCAGGCATACACACCCGTGTACAATATCCGGAGCCACGTAATACCCGTCGCCCTTCTTCAGCACTTTTTTCTCCTCGCCTATCGTAAGTTCAAAAGCCCCGCTTTCCACGTAGGAAACCTGAACATGCGGATGGCTGTGTAATGTACCAACTGCACCTTCACGAAACTTTACTTTCACAAGCATGATATGGTCATCGTAGCCATAAACCTGTCGCTCAACACCATTACCAAGGTCCTGCCACGGGATATCTTTTTCTACCTGAAACGCTGCATTCTTCAACATGAATCCAATTTTAGATTTAATTTAATTCCGCTCCAAAATTCTTCCACAAAAGAACAACTTCCGCCTCATTTTTCAGCCCAGGGCATCCCCTTACCTGAAAAAAGATATCATTCTGAAAAAAAAATCCATTTTCCTGCAATGAAATGGTTACGGGGGGAGTCAATACCCCTGAACCGCGAACATGCACCAGACTGAACTCGTAAAAAACTGCATCAGGAACAACCGGAGCGCGCAGGAAGCACTTTACCGGCAATACGCGCCCACTATGCTGGGGGTGTGTTACAGGTATACTAAAAGTCTGGACGATGCAGAAGACATTCTTCAAGAGGGGTTTATCAAAGTATTCTCCCACCTGGAACAATACAAGGGTGATGGAGAGCTGGGCGCCTGGATCGGCCGCATCATGATCAATACCGCTTTAAGTTATTTGCGGCGACACAACAGGTACCGGAGCCAGATGCAGTTCAATGAACCAGCACTGCACCCGGTAACCCAGGAAACGGCCAGCGCCAAACTGGATACCGAAGCGTTGATAGAACTGATCAGAAAACTGCCCACTGGTTACCAGACTGTTTTTAACCTCGTGGCCATGGAAGGATACAATCATATAGAAGTTGCACAAATGCTGGGCATCAACGAAAACACCTGCCGCAGCCATTACAGCAGGGCCAGGGCGCAACTCATTAAGTGGATCAACGCAGAGCAACTGGCGGCAGAAAAAACCATTGCAGGCAATAAATTTTAATACCATGCCGGACAATTTCGAAAAACAGGCGCAACAGCAGGGCGCAGGATACCGGATCACACCCCGTGAAGATGTGTGGAACAGGATTTCGGCTGAACTGGACCAAAAAAAGAAACGCCGCATCGCCTGGTGGTGGTTCCCGGTTGGGCTGGCAGCAACA
>CAMLPA010000419.1 GCA_946481605.1 uncultured Flavihumibacter sp.
CCGTTAGCGGCTTCAATACTTTGAGCAACGGGGTAGGGGTATGGGATGGAGAATTTGGAATAGGTTTTAATAGTATGTGCTACTGCTTTGGTGGAATAAGGGCGGTACAATCCATAAGCTTCTTTTCCGTAGAAGCTCATGCACATGGTCTTTTTACCTTCCACATAAGCGGGCATGGCGTCCCAGATGAACTTGCGGGAAGAAGTCCAGGCGAAATCACGAACGTTATCGGCTTTGAATATCCATGTTTTTTTGCCGGCGGCTTTTTTGCCTTCCGCGATTTTAGCGTCGCTGAGGGTTACGATCTCCACAGGTTCTTTGGAGGTCTGGGCTTTCTGCCAGCGTGCGAGTTGGGTAGGGGAGAGTACCTGCGGGTAGTTGAGGCACTCACCGGTAGAGCCAACGATATGATCGGCCGGAACGGTCATCTGCACTTTATAATTACCGAAAGTGAGGGCAAATTCTCCGCGACCGGTAAACTGGTGGTTCTGCCAGCCCTGGAAATCGCTGTACACACACATACGCGGGAACCATTGGGTGATGGTGAACAGGTAGTTGCCGTCTTCTTTGAAGAACTCGTAGCCACCGCGACCCCCTTCCTGCATACGGTCGGAAATTTTGTAGTTCCAATCGATTTTCAGGATGTATTTCTCGCCTGGTTTCAGCGCAACGGGGAGGTCTACGCGCATCATTGTTTTGTTCACAGTGTAGGAGAGCGCTTTACCCGTAGCATCTGTCAGCTTCTCGATGTTCACCCCAAAATCATTGGGCTTCGATTGCATGCCTTCCAATTGCTTATCGGTGGTGGCCCTTCCGAGGCTGGAACCATCCTGGTAATTGGCGTTCTTGCTGCTGCTGTGTTCGTTCTCATCGAGTTGCAGCCACAGGTAACGCAATTCATCAGGGGAGTTGTTGAAATAAGTGATGGTCTCGCTTCCTTTGAGTTTCAGGTTCACTTCATCGAGTTCGCACTTGATGTCGTAGTCCGCGCGTTGCTGCCAGTATTTGGGGCCGGGGGCGCCGCTGGCGGTACGGTACTCGTTAGGGGTAGGAAGGATGGTGCCCAGTTGCTCAAACTTGTTGCCGTGGTTGGAACCAGGGTTGTTCTGGATGTTTTGCGCCAATACCGGCGTTACACCCACTGCCAATGCTGCGAAAAGAAGTTTTTTCATTGGAGTTTCACGTGTGTTTGGTTGAATTTATATCGGAAATCGTTCAATTGCCATGAGTAAAGATAGGCAGAAAATGCCACCGGAAGCAAAGAGCAGCCATTCGCGCCGCTGCATCCGCATGGCCTGCACCACAATCCAGGAGATCAGCATGATCGCTGCCACGATCAGCAATTGGCCCGCTTCCAAGCCCAGGTTGAAGGCCAATAATTCGCCTGCTATGCTGGAACTCTTGCCCAGCAGGCTTTTCAGGTAATTCGAAAAGCCCAGTCCATGGATCAGTCCAAAGAACAAGGCAAGAAAATAGATGAGCGGGAACTTTGTTTTGAATTCGAATTTCTTCTCCCATACATTGCTCAGTGCCGTAAATACTATGGTAACCGGGATCAGAAACTCAGTCCAGGCCGTGGAAATATTCACCACATTTAATACACTCAGTGCCAGCGTAATGGAATGTCCTATTGTAAATGCTGTGATCAGGATGAGTACTTTTTTCCAGTCGCGGAAGAGGTACCGTAAGCAAAGGGCCGCCACGAACAGTATATGGTCGTAACCTTGTAAATCAGCAATATGGTCTTTACCCAGACCGAAATAGAGCCAGAAGTCCTGCATGGGGGTGTTTTTAACAGATCGGTTGAAACTGGTTACAAAATAAATCAGAAGTTTGTACCAGAAAAATTCAAGGCAACAAATGGTACTATTATTATGTAAATGGTGGCTTTTCTTTCAGTTAACGGCCGGTTCCGCCCATCCTTTCTATGTGAGTGTGACTGAAATTAACCACAATGCTTCAGAAAAAAGCCTGGAAGTAGCCGTGAAAATTTTTACAGATGACTTTGAAAACGCGCTGAAGAAAGTCTACAACCGCCCCGCCGACTTAGTAAACGCCACGAACCACGAAGCCATGGATTCCCTGGTAAGCGATTATATCCGGAAACATTTACTCGTGAAAGCCGATGGAAAAAACGTTTCCATGAAATACCTGGGTTTTGAAAGAGAATCCGAAGCTGTCTGGAGTTACCTTGAAGTGACAGGTGTTGCCACGCCACCCAAAAGAATCGATATCTCCAATAAACTACTCTACGACTATATCGATAAGCAAATCAACATGATGCACATCACGGTGAACGGTAAACGTAAAAGCGGTAAACTTGGTTTCCCCGATGCCGTGTGGAGCGCCATCTTCTAAATCCCGTTGCGTCGTAGCGCCTGCGAGGCACGAAGCAGTGCGAGCAATAAAAATCTCATCAAGAAAACCTCCAACCAATCAACGCCATGCGTCCTTGCTCTGCGAGCAAAACTCATCTGGCAAACCGCACCTCAACCGCTCCTTGCGTCCTTGCCCCTTTGTGTCTTTGCGTGAAACCATCTATTCCATCTCACTCCGCAACTCCTCAGAAATACTCACCAGTATCTTATCAATTCTATGCCCGTCCATATCTATCACCTCAAACCGAAACCCTTTCCATTCCATGGTTTCACCGGTAACGGGAATATGTTCCAGTTCGTGTAGCAGGAACCCGGCGAGTGTATCAAATTCGTGTTCTCCTTCGTTCATCCATTCCGTTTTTTCGAAACGCCTTAAAAAGTCGTAGAACGGCAGTTGGGCATCTACCAGGAAAGTACCGTCTTCTCTTTCCACGATTTCATAATCTTCATAATCGGGTTCATTGATATCGCCCACGATGGCTTCGAGAATATCGTTCAGCGTAATCATGCCGAGTAAAGTACCGTATTCATCCACCACAAAGCAGGAATGCGCTTTTGCTTGCTTGAATTTTTCGAGCACCTGGTAGGCGGTATTGTTTTCGGGCACGAAGAGTGCGGGACGCATCAGGTGTTTGAACTGCGTAAGGTCGTTGGAAACGTACATATCTTTCAGCGATACGAAACCTTTGATCTCATCGATCTGACCTTCGCATACCGGGTAAATGGAATGAGGGTCTTCCATGATTTTTTCGCGGATAGAAGCTTCCGTATCGTTGATATCAAACCATACGATGTCGCTGCGGTGCGTCATGAGGGAAGTAATATTTCTATCACCCAGGTGGAAAACGCGTTCAATGATTTCCTGCTCAGCTTCTTCAATGGCGCCGTGTTCAGTTCCCTCATTGATCATGGCTTTGATCTCTTCTTCCGTCACCTGGCTCTCATTGGTTTTGATGCGCAGCAGGGAGGTGATAAGACCGGTAGATTTAGTGAGCAATACAATGAATGGGTGGGTGATGATACTGATCACTTTCATGGGACCGGCCACGCTTTTGGCAATGCGTTCCGGGTTGGAAAGGCCAATCCTTTTGGGCACCAGTTCTCCCAATACGAGGGAAAGATAGGTTACAAAAATCACGATGATCGTGGTGGCGATGGCATTGGCATAAGGGGCCAGTGCGGGGAACCTGCCCAGGAACGACAGCACATCGTCTTTGATGTTTTCACCGGAGAATATACCTGTTAAAATACCGATCAGGGTAATCCCGATCTGCACCGTTGACAGGAATGTATCGGGATGGTTGGCCAGGTTCAGGGCTTCACGGGCCTGCTTATCGCCTTTATTGGCCTGGGCTTCAAGGCGGGCTTTTCGGGCGGAAACAAGGGCTATCTCGGCCATCGAGAACAAACCGTTCACAATAACGAGGCCGATCAGTATAAATATTTCGATCATGATTGGGTTGAAAGTTTGTCGAAGGTACGCAATCCTATCTGTCTGTTAAAAATCAACGAAGTGCCCCATCCGAT
>CAMLPA010000420.1 GCA_946481605.1 uncultured Flavihumibacter sp.
AGGCACGAAGCAGTGCGTTGCGAAGTGCGCAGCACAAAGCAATTGCGTGAAAAAAACATCACAACTCCCTACAAATCTTCCCCGCAATCCCCGGCCCCTCATAAATGAACCCCGTCCAAACCTGCACCAGTTCAGCCCCTGCATTCAGTTTCTCCCGTGCATCCTCACCCGTAAATATTCCTCCCGCAGCAATCACCGGAATCGATCCGCCCGTTTCCGTACAAATGTATTTCACCACTTCTGTACTTCTTTCCCGCACAGGTCTTCCGCTCAATCCTCCTGCGCCGATGGCCTCTACTTCAGAAGCGGGCGTTTTCAATCCCTCCCGGCTTATCGTCGTATTTGTGGCCACCAGTCCATCCAAACGGATTTCGGTGGCGAGCGAAATAATATCGTCGAGTTGTCCCTGCGTGAGGTCCGGCGCTATTTTCAGCAGCAATGGCCTTGGTGTGGACAACTGCACGTTAATGGTCTGAAGGTGTGATAATATTTTCCGGAGCGCGTCCTTTTCCTGCAATTCGCGCAAGCCAGGTGTATTGGGAGAACTCACATTCACGACAAAATAATCGACCACATCGGCGAGTTCCGTAAAGCAGCGTTCATAATCCTTCCAGGCTTCTTCATTGGGCGTAACCTTGTTCTTACCGATATTTCCCCCAATAATCATGGGCAACTCACCTTGCTTCAATCCTTTCTGTTCCTGGTTCTTCCATTCGGCGAGCCGGCGCGCGGCTACTTTCACTCCGTCGTTGTTGAAGCCCATTCTATTGATGAGCGCCCCATCTTTGGGCAGACGGAAAAGCCTCGGTTTCTCATTGCCATCCTGTGGTTTGGGCGTTACCGTACCGATTTCAACGGAGCCAAAGCCCAACGCACGCAGTTCCCTGAGGTAACGCGCGTTCTTGTCGAATCCGGCGGCCAGTCCTACCGGGTTTCTGAAAGTAAGTCCGAAAACTTCTTTAGCGAGCGATGGCGAAGGCGTGAACGATCCCGCAATGGCGTTCCTTGCGGGCGCGATGCCGCAAACACCTTGTAAACCGTTCATTGCCAAATAGTGAACTGTTTCAGGATCAACGAGGAAAAGCAGGTTTCTGAGCAGTGAATACATAATGGTTGCGAAGATAGCCAGACTATCGCTAAAAAATTTTAAGTTGTTTATGCAACTTTTCCGAAATTTGCTTAGTTTTATAGAAGAGGCCTTATCCAATCCTCCAATCCTTTTATAAAAATTTCACCATGCAGGAAGCCTACATCGTAGCTGGTTTCAGAACCGCGGTCGGGAAATCGAAGCGCGGGGGATTCAGGTTTACACGACCTGACGACCTTGCCGTGGAAGTGATCAAAGGGCTGATGGCCAGTGTTCCGGCACTTGACCCCACAAGAGTAGACGATGTGATAGTGGGCAATGCTGTTCCCGAAGCGGAACAGGGCTTACAGGTGGGAAGGATCATCGCCGCAAGGGCTTTGGGCATCGAAGTACCGGGCATGACGGTGAACAGATACTGCGCCTCCGGACTTGAAACCATTGCCATTGCCACCGCCAAGATCAGGAGCGGACAGGCGGAATGTATTGTGGCTGGCGGAACGGAAAGTATGAGTCTTGTACCTACTGCGGGATGGAAAACCGCCCCGGCTTATTCCATCGCATCAGAAGAACCGGATTATTACCTGAGCATGGGGCTTACGGCCGAAGCAGTGGCCAAAGAATACAATGTAAGCAGGGAAGACCAGGACCAGTTTGCGTTACAATCACACGAAAAAGCCATAAATGCAATCCAAAAAGGCATTTTTAAAGAAGGAATTCTACCTGTAACAGTCGAGCATGTATATTTGGACCCCTCGGGTAAAAAACAAAAAGCTTCTTTTGTTGTTGATACCGACGAGGGACCCAGGCCCGATACTACGCTCGAGGCATTGGGGAAATTGAAGCCGGTATTCGCCGCGGGAGGAATGGTAACAGCGGGCAACTCATCTCAAACAAGTGATGGTGCCGCTTTCGTGATTGTGATGGGAGAAAAAATGGTGAATGAACTGGGGTTAAAACCGATCGCCCGTCTTATCGCCTGCGCCTCTGCAGGGGTTCATCCCCGGATCATGGGAATCGGCCCTGTGGCAGCTATTCCGAAGGCGCTCAGGCAGGCAGGACTGCAACAGAACCAGATTGATCTCGTGGAACTCAATGAGGCTTTCGCTTCGCAGTCGCTGGCCGTAATACGAACGCTTGACCTCGACCCCTCCATCGTGAACATCAATGGAGGAGCCATCGCACTCGGTCACCCACTGGGATGCACCGGCTGCAAACTGACTGTTCAATTAACGCACGATCTGAAACGACTGAACAAAAAGTATGGCATCGTTTCCGCTTGTGTTGGTGGCGGACAGGGCATCGCAGGAATTATTGAGAACATCAACTAGCTCACATATACGCGACACATGAGAAAACGGGAAACCAGTCTTCGGACTGGTTTCTCAATTTTAAGCCTTCTGATTTTAGGAAGAGGCCTGTGGAAGTTTAGCCAGAGAAACGTTTAAGATACTTGCACAATATCCCCTGTTTGGGTATTATTTTTATCAATAGTGAACAGTTTTCTCCTATATTTGAATCTAATATTTTAGCCGGATCTGTATAAAAGAATGAAGATCAATATTCTGATTACC
The DNA here is from genome assembly GCA_946481605.1 of uncultured Flavihumibacter sp. The sequence continues at coordinate 2,659 of CAMLPA010000420.1, forward strand.
GAAGACCATGAAATGTACCTGGAAGGGCTGGCCCTGTTGCTGAACAAACAGGATAATTTCGCCATTTCCGGCACCTTCCACAATGGAACTGAATTACTGGAGCATCTGCCCGATGAAAACGCACACCTGCTCTTGCTGGATGTGCATCTTCCCGATATTGAAGCTGAAACATTACTGAAACAAATCCGGGCGAAGCAGCCGGATATCCGCGTTCTTTACCTCACCATGATGCGGGGCACAAGAAACGTTCACAAACTCATCAGGCACGGAATAGGTGGCTACATCTTAAAAAATGCCCCCATTGCAGAATTGTGTGAAGCCATTACAACGGTTGCCAACGGTGGCAGTTACTTCAGCAAAGAAATCGATGTTTCCGACGGGAACGACGACTTCCGCCAGACCATTACGGTAAACGATGTGAAGATTGATGATATCCTCACCAAAAGAGAAATAGAAGTACTCAAACTCGTTTGTAAAGAATACAGCAATTCTGAAATCGCGGACAAACTCTTCCTGAGTGTTGGCACCGTTGAAACACACCGGAAAAACATCATCGCCAAACTAGGGGTAAACAACACCGTTGGGCTGGTGAAATACGCGCTCCGAAACAAGCTTATAGATTGATTGCAGCCTATGCTTACACCCAGGTGGTTCATCGCCGTGCTTTTACTGATCGCCGCACAACTGGAAACTGTGGCGCAGAAAGACACCGGGTACCTCAAAGCTTTGTACGACCGCGCCCTAGATTTTGATGAAAGTAAACTGGATTCCCTTTTATACTATGCGGATTTCATTGAAAAAACCGGGGCCGAAATAAACTTTCCTTCCGCGAAAGTACTTGCCTGGCGACTCAAAGGCATCTACCAGGAATATTCCGAAGAATACGATGAAGCTGCCAACAGCTACCTCCGCACGCTCGAAGAATCCCGGAAACTGCAAAACACCGACTACGAAAGTGCAGCCCTCAGCGATCTGGCCATCCTCTACTCCAGACTGAAGCAACCAGTAAAAGCGATGGAGATGTATCGCAAAAGCCTGGAAATCTCAAGGGCAAGGGGAGAACTCGGTGGTCTCATCACGGCTTACAGCAATATTGGTGCACTGCACAACCAGGTGAACAGGTACGATAGCGCGTTGCATTACCTTACATACGCACAGGAACTTTCGCGGCAGGTGAATGGCTATATCGAACTCTCAACCCTTTACAATAACCTTGGCAATGTTCATTTCAAATCAGG
>CAMLPA010000421.1 GCA_946481605.1 uncultured Flavihumibacter sp.
TTAACCTTACCTTTTTGTTCACCACGCCAAACCTGGAAAGCATCGAAAGGAATACGCACCCTGGGCGTGGAGGAAGCTGTCTGCCCGGGACGGCCGAAACGTTGCGCAGCGGCTCTTCATCCTTAATGATTAACCTGAATTGATGAGAACAGCAATATATTGACCGTATTACTCAGACAACCTTAAAATAGTCCGGTTCATTTTCCCAGGTAACGCGAAGGATCGGGTATGGCAAGCTGTTGTTTTCATAATGGCTTTTTTTTGATTGCGTTAACCACCTTAAAGCACGAAGGCGTTGTTGCATATCAAATTTAGCGTTACCCGATGGCGAATGAATGGATGATCCGCCGGATTCGATGGACTATCCTCTTTTTGCTGAAGGGAAAGGAAGCACATTCTAACAGGAAGCAGATGCACGGGGCAACCTTATTTCGTCCATTCTTCCAGCTCTTCCAACGACTTGCCCTTTGTTTCCCGCACCTTCTTCCAAACAAAAACAAAGCCGGCCGCGCAAACAAATGCGTAAATGTAAAAACAACGGTCGCCCCATAACTCGAACATGACCGGGAAGGTGAACACGATGATGAAATAAGCGGCCCACAATACCACAACAGCAATAGAGGTGGCCTGCCCACGAACATTGTTGGGAAATATTTCAGAGATAAGCACCCAGGTTACCGGCGCAAGAGACATGGCATATACGCCAATTGCAGCGAGCAGGAACCAGGATACCAGTTCCGACTGCTGGTGTAACAACTGCGCCACCACAACATAGAGCACCGCAAGCGCAAGCGCCCCGATGAGCATGAGCGGTTTTCGTCCAAGTTTATCTACCAGCAGCATGGCCAATACCGTGAAAACCAGGTTTACGCCACCGATGAATACCGTTTGCAGCAACTGATCATCCTGTGAGGCGCCAATGCTTTCGAATATCCTGGGCGCGTAATTGAAAACAGTATTGATGCCACAAAACTGCTGGAAAACGGCCAGGCCCATTCCCACCAGTACTACCGGAAGTATTTTTTTCCCAAACACGTCGGATAGTTTGCCTGCTGTCTGGCCATGAAGAGACGCACGTATCTGGCTGGCGGAATTTTCAGCGAAGGAGGCATCGCCTATTTTTTGCAACACGGAAAGCGCTTTATCTGATCGTCCAACCCTGATCAGCCACCTCGGGCTTTCAGGTAACCACAAAGCACCCGCAAAAAAAAGTACAGATGGCACAAAACCGAGTCCGAACATCCACCGCCATGCATCTTCGCCATAGTTACGAAGTTTGTAATTGATCAGGTTTGTGGCGAGTATACCCAAAACGATGGTGAGTTGGTTTACCGCCACCATTCTTCCCCTTAAATGTGGTGGAGCAATTTCTGCTATGTACATGGGTGAGAGCAGCGAAGCCATACCCACCCCAATGCCCGCACAACAACGCGCAGCGATGAAAAAATCCCTTCCCGGCGCAAACGCCATGGCGAGCGATGACAGGGCGAAGATAGCCGCCGCAAGCAACAAGCCAGGCCTGCGGCCATATTTGTCTGCCACACGTCCCGCCGCCAAACAACCGATGATTGCCCCCAGTGCGAGACTGCCCGTGGCGAAGCCCTCCCAATATGCGTTTAGACCGAACTTCTGTTGAAGAAACGGAAGCGCCCCGGAAATAACGGCAAAGTCAAACCCAAACAAATACCCGCCCAGCGCGGATATGAACGATAAGCCTAAAATATATCCAGGCCGGTAACGACTGGCGCGTGGGTATTGCGAAGAAGCTGGTTCAGTAACATGGAGCATTTCTGGCATGGCAAGTGGTTCTGCGTTTGATCGTAACCTTTTATTGAACTTTTTGTAATAATGTACGGAGCATATTCCGGTGTACGAAGGCTCCAGAATGATTCCTGTCGGCGGAAAGCACCTCGTTGAAACATTGTTCCGCGGTTTCGTATGCTTCCAGCCCGAGGTATCCAAGGCCCTGAAGGTAGATGCAATGCAGTCTGTTCCTGAGATTCAGGTCTGCATCAAACACCAGCAGGTCAGGCAATGATACCGCGAAATAATCTATGCTGATCTTATCATTGATGTGCTTCAGCCCAAAATCTATCAGGTTGCTCAGAATGGTCTGTGCTTTTTCTGTATCACCAAGCTTCAGCCAGGAAAGGGCCTGGTACAAAATCTTATCCGGCTGCGGATCGTTGTAGAAGATGGCCTGTACCGGCGCCGATATTCCCTCAGTGGCTTTTCTGAAATACTTCAAGGCTTTTTCCATATCTCCTGACCGCTCATAGGCGATGCCCTTCCAGTAAAAAATATCATTCTCCTGCGCTCCATACAACTTTCCCTCACCCAGGTTTTCCGGATAGTTTTCAGCACGTGTCAGTAAGATGAGCGCCGCCTCGTTGTTCCCCGACAGCAGGCTCTTTTTCGCCAGTTCGGTAAAACACAGCAGGTATTGGTTTACCACCTTTCCTTCGCCGCCTTCCCAGGGATGAAACTTGAACTCCGCAAGCAGTTCAGCAGCCTGTTCATACGCTTCCAAATGATTATACAGGGCAATACGTTCCAGGTAAAGATCGTCTCTTGACAATACCAGCTCCGGGTAGGTATTCAGCAGTTCAAGGCGCTTCTGATGACTGATATTCATCCGTTTGTACAACTGATCCAGTTCCATCAGCACGCGGGCATCGGTGGGATCGAGCCGGAAAGCCAGTTCCATTTCCCTGAGCGCCCCTTCAGGATCCTGCTTCTTGTTGTAGTAAGCCAGTGAAAGATTGCGGTGTACCGTTGGAAAGTCGGGCTGAAAGGCAGCGGAAGTTTCCCAGCATGCAATCGCTTCTTTGTATTCGCGCTTGTCGTACCAGTAATTTCCAAGCAGGTAATATGCTTTCGCATCTTCCGGCGTATCGCGGATAGCGTCTTGCAGGAGCAGCATTTCCTCCACCCGGTTGGGAAAGCAATAGGCGACTTCTTTGCTCCTCGCCTTGCTGTAGTACTGGCGCGCACCTTCGGGGTTATTGTTTTTCCGGGAAAACCAACCCAGGTAATAATATACCAGGTTATAAGGTTCATCCACACCGCTGAGGTACACTTCCAGCAGCGCTACCGCTTCGTCCATAAATCCCGCGTAAGCGTAATCCAGCGCATACTCAATATAGTTGTGTTCCCAGTTTCTTGTGCGGGTGATGAGTAGGGAAAGTGTTGCCATCGCAGTTTCATCCCCTGATGTCTTTTTGATCAGGTAATGCTCGAAAAGGCAACCAAAGTTGAAAGGGTCGAGTTCAAGCGCCTCTTCCAGTTGTGCCAGCGCTTCGGTGTGCCTGCCCAACCTTCTTAATATCGCCACTTTCAAATGCCTGGCTGTATGACTGTGGTAGTTGCGCAATATGGACCTGTTAATGAAATCCAGGGCCGCGTCATCGTCTTTTCTTAAAGCCGCTAACCGGGCGAGGTTCAGGTAGCCGGCGTGTTGCCAGGCATCGTTCCACACACTTTTGTAAAACGCTTCAAAAGCCGCTTCCGTCCTTTCCTGCAGCATGAGCGACCAGCCCAGGTTATAATACGCTTCCCCATCGTAGGGGTTCGGGTTTCTTTCCGTAAGGGTATGAATTGCCGTTCTGAAATATTGTTCCGCCAACTTCGCATTCCCCCGCCTCAAATGCCAGAGCCCCAACGCGTTGTTGTTCCTTGCATCTTTGGGTTCACGCTTTAAAGCTTCCTCATAATAATCTCGTGCCACGAAAGTGGCGTGGCGGTATTGTTCCAGGTGCAGGCCGCTGAGGTACAACTGCTCTATAGAATCAATTGCAGCAGGATGGGCAATGGCCATGGCCGGCAAGGGAACCTCCTCTTCTTTTTCATCCCTGCTCCTGCATTCCAGCAACAGTTTCTGTTTTTCAACATCG
>CAMLPA010000422.1 GCA_946481605.1 uncultured Flavihumibacter sp.
GCATCAGTTGCGGTAGAACCACCATTGAAGAGTGGACTGGCGGCGTACAACAGCAGCCTTGATTTAAGCGCGAGGCAAGCGCCTTTAGTAATTCTTCCGTAGTTCTCTTCGGCATATTCTGCGGGGGCAGGAAGTACAGCAGCCGCTTCATCAAGTTCCTTTACCACATATTCAACACACTCAGCGAAGTTGGTACGTGGCAGGTTGATGATATCGGAAATTCCGTAAATGTTATCGCCCACCATCGGTACGCCTCCAAAGCAAACAAGTAGCTGGGTATAGTACCAGGCCCTCAGAAAACGCGCCTCTCCTGCCACCCTGGTTTGAAGTGCGGGCGACAAAGGCGTGGTAGGTAATTTGGACAACAAAAGATTCACCCTTCTGAAATTGGTGTATGGCAGGTTCCAGAATTCAGTAAAAGGAAAGTTGCTGGGCGAAACAGTTCCATTGTATAGAATCACCGCTTTCTGCCCTACACCGGAATAGGCGTACTCTGCGTCGTCTGTTGCCTGTTCTGTATTGCCATGAGAATCCCATCTTCCCTTAAAAAAGCTGAAACCTGCGTCCTGGTATATTCTTACCAAGAAGTTCATGGTACGCGCGCTATCCGTGAATACCATTTCTTCGGTGATGGAGGAGCTTGTCCTGTCTTCCAGGAACCCGTCCTTTTTACAGGAACTCAATATACTGATGGCCACGAGGCCTGTGATAAGTATCCTTTTCATAATTACATGCATTGAAGGATTAAAAAGTAACATTCAGTCCAAAGTTGATCATACGCTGCGGGGGATAGTTCACCCTATCGGTACCGGAGTTAATTTCGGGATCGAATTCGTACAGTTTATCAATTTTGGAGAAAGTGAGCAGGTTGTTTCCGTTAACATAAACCCTGGCAGAAGCCAGTTTAAGGTTGTCCACAAATCGCTTTGGCAACTCATAGCTCAATTCCGCGGACCTTAAACGCAGGTAATCGCCGCGCAGGAACCAGAACGTGGAGGGGAAACCTCCGGGGCTGCTCACACCCGGGGTCATCGACAGGATGGGATACTGTGCATTATCACCGAGTTCAGGCGTCCATGAATTCAGGTGCACCTCGGTCATATTGGAAGCGAATGCCTGGATGGCTTCAGCCACACCTCTAACGTTAAAGTTCAGGGCACTTTGGAAGAGCAGGTTAAGGCTAAGATTTTTATAGGTGAATCCTGTCTGGAAACCAAGGTTTGTATTGGGAAGATTTGGATAGCCCAAATACGCACGGTCAAAATCATTGATTACCCCATCGTTATTCAGGTCACGGTATTGCAGATCACCGGGACGCACGATGCCATTAGGTTTCGCAATCCTGTTGTCTGCGATTTTGTCCGCATCATAAAATCCGATCCAATCATACACCATGATTTGCCCAAGACTTTTACCCGTGCGGTCTTGGTATGGATATGGCGCCTGGGGATCGTCGAGGAAGATGATTTTGTTTTTTGCAAGGGAATAATTTCCTTTAAGATTAAAGTTGAAATCTTTACCGATTTTTCCGCGATATGCGATTTCTATTTCCCCACCCTGGTTTTCCATAATGCCCAGATTAGAAGGAGGCAGTGACTGTCCAAATACAGCAGATACCGTACCCCTGTTCCAAAGAATATCCTCCCTCCTGTTGTGGAAGACATCAATAGAACCCGTAACCTTATCGTTGAACAACCCGAAATCCAATCCAACATCAAATTTTCTTTCAGTTTCCCAAGTGATATTCTCATTTGGGAGTCTACCTTCAAACACTCCTGTGAAACCATTATGCGAAGTGCCGAAGGAGTAAGGCACGTTAGCAGTGCCATTTCCATTTCCATATGAGGGCAGGTAATAATAGCTAAATCCTCCAATTTTGTCATTCCCTACAAAGCCATAAGAGGTTCTGATTTTCAGCATATTCACCGCCCGGATATTATCTGCAAAAAAACGCTCTTTTGAGATTACCCATCCCGCCGACAGTGCAGGGAAGAAACCATATCGCTGCCCTTTGGGAAAACGGTCGGAGCCATTATATGCGGCATTGAATTGGAAGAGGTATTTGTTCGCATAATCATAGCCAATCCTGGTAGTATACCCTCTGAAGTTTTCTGGGATAAAATTATAAACAACATCGCCGCTCGAAAGCCACTTTGAATTTTGGCTTAACAGGAACAAGCCATAAAAATGATTGTCCCCGAAATTCCTGTCGTAGTTCAGGAAAGCCTGCAAATTGAGTGTTCTGGAGGTAGCGCCAGCGTTATAGTTTACAAAATACCTTCTCACTCTGTAAACGTTCAGATCTCTGGGTTCGTATGTATCTGTGGTTGGATTATAGAGAAACGAAGGGAACTGATCTCTTGTAACATTTCTGTTGTAACCATAGTTACTTGCATAAGTAAGTACTCCTTTTGCCGAAAGGCCTTTAGTGATAAAATCAAGCTTTTGCGTGGCCTGAGAAACAAAGTTCATATTGTTCTCATTACTCCTGGTGTAACCGTAATGCGTTAGCCTACCTACAACGTTATTGGTATTATAGTTACCGCTGCTACGTTGCCATTGACTATATCCGAAAGTGCCATCCGGATTATAAATCGGGTAAGCGAAAGGCGCAAGACTCATGAAACTGCTATATTCATAAAATATATCGTTATACCCAAATGGACTGCCCACATTCGGGTTGTTCACCTGTCCGATGTTCCCGTAAAGATCAAGCCGGATATCGAGTGTTTTATTAGCCTTAATATCAAGGTTCGATCGATAATTATACCGCTTGTGAAAGTAGTTGCTGTTTATTCCTTGTGCGTTACCAAAATCTTTTAGGATACCATCCTGAAACAGGTAACCAAGTGATACGAAATACTTCACACGTTCTGTACCTCCTGTCACGTCGAAGTTTCCACGTACCTGTCTGCTGAAATCCCGGAAAAGTTCCTTTCTCCAGTTGATATTCGGGTGCCCATAAGGATCTTCACCACTTTTATATAATTCAAGGTCAGCTTCAGAAAACTGGAGGTTAGCTGAAGGGATACCGTCATTGATCTGAGCCTGCCTGTACAACCTCGCGGACTCGTAAGCATCCAGGTATTTAGGGATACGCGTGGGCTGCATCAAACTTGCCTCTGTCCGGAATGAAATTCTGGGCTTTCCAAGCTTACCACGCAGTGTAGTTACCACCAATACACCATTGGCTCCCTTCACACCATATATCGCGGTGGTTGAAGCATCTTTCAGAATACTTATACTTTCCACTTCATTAGGATCCAGTCTGGCAAACTGGTCATAAGAAAATTCTATATCATCCACAATAATCAGCGGCTGATTGTTTCCGTTAGGGGAGTTAACCCCTCTGATAAAAAAGTTCGCGCCATCTGCCCCCGGCCTGCCGGAGGGTTGTTGAGAGAAGAACCCAGGTAAGCGTCCGGTAAGTGCGTTCTGCAAACTGGCGGAAGGGTTCTGTCTGATATCCTTGCCACTTACCATACTTACGGCTCCGGTGAGTGTGATCTTCCGCTGCCTTCCAAAGCCCACCACCACTACTTCATCTTCCACCCCTTTTTCTTCATCCAGTTCCAGCGCTACCTGCATACCGGCGGCGGCTTTCAGTTCACGGGTTTTAAAGCCCAGCGCGCTAACAATTACTGTTCCGGAACTTCCTTTGAGTTCCAGCCTGAAGTTCCCGTTCGCATCACTGGCGGTTCCGTTGGCGGTATTTCCTTTTTCAGTGATGGATGCGCCTACAATAGGGCCGTTGTTGTCCTTAACAATACCGGAGGCGATATTCTGAGCGGCCGCCCAGCCTACCAGCATGAGCTGGAAAAGCAAAAGGCAGGTTATTTTTTTAATGGTCCGCATACGTTTAATTTTTTCTGTTGATGGCATTGATGTC
>CAMLPA010000423.1 GCA_946481605.1 uncultured Flavihumibacter sp.
GGGAGTTTTTCCAGTATTTTTTTCAACGGCATCAGGGTCATTACCGGCTTTTCGTTCCGGAAATTGATGCGGATATAGTCTTCCAGGCTTTCAATATAAGTAATATCGGGAATAGAGATTTTTACCATCCGGTATTCGGAGTACACGAAAAGTGCGTGTTCCGGCGTATTTACCGCGCGTGTTTTATAAGTATGGTATTCTATGGCTTTCTGAACGGCTTTTTTAAAGCGCTCCGGCTGAACTGGCTTGAGCAGGTAGTCGATGGCGCTCAGTTCAAACCCCTCGAAGGCGAATTTTTTATAGGCAGTGATGAAAATAATCATAGGAGGATCCTGTATGGAGCGGACCAGGTCAAGGCCGGTAACATCGGGCATATTGATGTCCAGAAAAACCAGGTCGGTTTTCCCGGAGCGGAGGAAGGAGGCTGCGGAGAGCGCGTCGTCGAAAGTATGCAACAATTTCAGCGCCGGTGTTTCTCCGATGTATTTGCTGATGATGTCCAGCGCGATGGGTTCATCGTCTACGGCAATGCAGGTCAGTGTTGTCATACGGCGTTTTTGGGAAGGGTGAGTGATACGGTAAAGTGCCCGTTTTCAGTGGATATATCCAACTGATGGCGGTTCTCATAAAGAAAGCCCAGTCTTTTTTTTGTGTTCTCCAAACCGGTTTGCGTGCCTTCAAGATTGGTTCTATTCTGGAACAGCCTATTGCTGCAGAAAAAATGAAGTTGCTCGTTTTCCTGCGTGATATGGATGGTGATCGCTGCCGGTTCATGGTTGCTGGTGCCGAATTTAAAGGCGTTCTCCACGAAGGTCATCAGCACAAGGGGTGGAACGGGGAATAAGTTGTCTGCAACTTTTGTGGTAACATGCACTTCCATCTTTTTTCCCATCCGGAGTTTTTGCAATGCGATAAAATCGTTCAGGCAATTCAATTCATCTTCCAGTGGCACGAAGTCACTCGTGCTTTCTTCTGTAAGATAGCGGAGCATATTCGAGAGGCGCAGAATGCTGGCCGGCGTTTCCGGGTGCTGCAAAACGGATAATCCGTAGATATTATTGAGTGTGTTGAACAGGAAATGTGGATTGATCTGTGCCTTCAGAATGTACAGCTCTGCTTTGGCGCGTTGGGTTTCAGCCTGCGCGGTGCGTTGTTCACTTTGTCGCCATTTTCTGGCCGTTTCTAAAGCGATGCCTGCGGCGATGGTGAAGAGATAAAAGAATACGCTGATGATGTCGAAACGGGGTTTGTTGATCCTGCGTTGTGGCTGCTCCATATTTTCTGGCGGTCTGCTGTTGTTCCAGCCTGGTGGAAAATTATCCTCATACATGCCTTCTCTTTCTGGCCAGTCGGGAGCTTTCAAGCGGGGTGGGGGTTGTTCCTGATGTCCAAAGGAAGTTGCGTTTGGGAAAGTGCTTTTAACGGAAAGCAGTTTGTCGAAAGGTTGAAGAAACAGAATTCCCACGAACAGGATCGCCAATGTAATACCGTATCCGAAGTATTTTTTTTCCAGAAACAACATTGGAAACAACACGTTAATGTGGAGGTAAAACACCAGCGCGAAACAGGAAAAAAACAGCCAGTAATAGGGGGATTTCAGCAATGGGAGAATGTTCAGTCCCCAATAGGGATCACTCATGAACAGGGTGGGCAGGCTCATGAACAATATCCAGCCCAGAACGTGCATGGATATGGAAAGTTTTCGCTGTCTGAGCATCTGCAAATCAACCATAATCGGTGTGCTTAACGGTAAATGTACCGTTAAAATACGGGAATGACTGGATGAAAAGAACGTTTATTCTTCCCGCCGTAAAAATGCTTTCAGGGATGCATTAATGTGGAGTGTGATGTCTTCTTCGGATGCTTTTTTGCAGAATTCATAACTGGGGCGGTAACGGATCATGAATGTTTGAAGGGAATCGCCGCTGAGCCCGGTCAGTTGGATTACTTTGGTCCGGGAGAACCTGTAATTTACATACGCGGCTTCTTCTTCCCGCTTTTCTCTTTTCAGCAATTGACGCTTGTCTTTTTCTTTTTTAGAAAGATAGCTGAACGGACTAAAGGTGACCCCGAACCCGTTTCCATGGTTTCGCATCAACACTTTTTCTTTGCCGGCGGCAATCTCATTGTACCTTTCGCGCGCTTCCAGAGAATCCTGCCGGTAACGATCGGCCTGTACAACTACTGTCTTTAATTCAGTGGCTTTTCTGCGGATGAAAATATCGATCTCCTGCTTAAAAAAATCATCGTCCACCAGCAATGTATCCTGCGCATATCCTGCAATAGAGAACACAAGGGTATCGAAGCTGTTCGCCCTGATGGAGAAGCTCCCCGTACGGTCTGAACTGGCTTTTGTTTTCAGCGATATATTGGTGACCAGCACATCGGCAATCACACTGCTGTCCGAGAAGTCCCTCATTTTACCGCGCGCATTTTGTGCGGATGCAAGGTAATCTGCAAAGAGTAAAATGAACAGTGGTAGAATTTGCCTCATATAATTGTTTGCCGGGCCAAAATAGGTTTATTTTCAAATTTTGTGCCCTGGCGCTGGTTAAATTAAACCCAAAACAATTACCGTTCCCTGAACAGGGCCACCATTTGAGCTGTTCTTATTTCCACATCGCATTCCTGCAGCATCTGGTGCAACTGCAACAGTTCCGTTCGGTTCAATATACACTGGATGTTGGCGCTAGGCGTGGGTAGTACAATAGATTTGCAGGGCATCTCTGCACAGTCAGGGATATGCGCCGTTCTATCGGCTACCACTGCTGTGAAGTAGCCAAATTCTTCATCGGATAACGTAAGCATGGAGGTGCCGAAGCACACCTGGAAATGCCGGCAGTCCACGCATTGAAACACATAACCGTTCTCATCACAATACCATTTGATAAGGTTGCACATCTTTTTTCTGTAAATGTGCTGATTTTAGAAGGAGCAGGGTTGCGCAATGCGGAAATAGTAGTTTCGGAATCGGGAAATTTTAAAGGAAAGAGTGCCGTGCATTTCCAAACACAAACAACGCTGGGAGGCACAAAGCAGTGCGTCCCAGCGTTGTTGCATCCTTGCGAGCAATAAAATATCCCCCTTTTAAGAAAGTTCTCCAAACACAAACGAGGCCTTGCGTCCTTGCCCCTTTGCGTCTTTGCGAGGAACCCTACTGAATAACAAACTCCCTCGTCTGCAACGTATGTGCACTGAAATACCCCAGCGCCCCGCCTGAAATATTTGATACCGGATTTGAAGGCGCCGCCGACTGATTATCGCCCGTTGCACTCTGATCAAGACTGTACCAGTACTTGTGCACATTGGCATCAATACATTGCATCTGGATGCGGATGTTGTCGCCCACTTTCAGGTCATCCTCCTCATCGTCGGTAAAGAAGCGGAGTACGAACTTTACCTTGTTGCCATCGGAAAACCCATCATCACGGATGAAAATGCTTTTCTCTTTCACGCCATTCACGTACTGTATAAAGCGGTAGTAATTTCTTTTGCCTGCCGGATCCTGGTATTCCGCCTGTACCAGCAAACGCGTATCGCCGAACAGTTGTTCTTCTTTGGCGAACACCGTATCCAGGGGAACCTGTTCGGGCATAGTGCTGCTGGAGGTGTACACCTGTCCGTTGCTTTCCACCCTTAACTGGTAGGTTTTACCGGCAGTGCCCACAAGGCTGTTCGACTGGTAAACACCCGGCGCTGTTTCAGTAAGCGTGGTGGTGGCGCCACCGGCCTCGGTAATCGTAACATTTGCACCGCTAAGTCCCGCGAAATCGTTGTTTTCACTGAACTGCTTCGTGGTGGATACCAGTACCATACAAGTGCCGGACTGGTTAGTGATCGCACCCTCCACTACAATTTTACCGCTGCCGTTGGCGGTATCAATGTTGA
>CAMLPA010000424.1 GCA_946481605.1 uncultured Flavihumibacter sp.
GAAAAATGCGACAGGTTCTCAAATCCCACTTCATAACAAACATCAACGGGTTTCTTTTTTTTCTCTGCAAACTGGTAGTGTGCCAGTTCCAGCCGCTTCTTTGTGAGCCAGCGCTGCGGTGTGGTGGAGAACGTTCTTTTGAAATCCCTTTTGAAGGTGGTCAGACTTCTTCCCGTGAGATACCCGAACTGCTCAAGCGGCAGGTTGAACATAAAATTTTTCTCCATGTATTCCGCCAGGTCAATCTTGCCCGGTGTTTCAAAATTGGTCAGCACCGCATCAATACCCGGATCAATGGAACGGAGTATGGATACAGCCTCTGTCATTTTCAGGTGGGCGATATCAGCCGGCAGTTCCTTCATATCGAAATAAGGAATCAGGGAGGTTAAACAACTTTCCAGCAAGGGGTGGTCTGCATAATGCCTGATACCGGGAACATCGGCTAAAACAGGTTTTGTGTCAATTTTCGCGTAAAAATTCCGGAGCCATTCCGTGGTAAGGTGCATCACCACTGTTTTATGCGGCTCACCATCTTTGGGATAGTTAATAATGGTGGCCAGTTGGTTGCGTGGTATCAGGAAGATATCTCCTTTTTTGAAGAGATAGGAACCTTCGGCACGAACAATCTTTGTTTCCCCGGAAAGGAACCAGATCAGCATGTGGTGCTCGAAAAGGATGTCCGATTTGAAAAACCTGTCCTGGTAACTGGAAAGTTTGATGTGCTCCGTAATGTATTTGGCCTGGTATTCCATATTCTTGATTTGAAGGAAGGTTATACAAATCTAACGTTATAAAAATTGAGCGGTAGCAGGCTTGAAATATTCAAACAATACATAAGTAAAGCAAAGGCTTCCCAATCCATGATACAACTCACATAACTGTCCCGGGCGGTGCGCCTGGAACAGGTTCGCTTCTTTTCCTGAAACAGCCATCAGTTCATCTGTAATCAGCAAATAAGAACGGCCCGGCACATTGTTTTTCAGTAGACGGTGCGCCTCCACCACCACTTCACCGTATATTTTTGTAAAGCCACCCAATTTGTACGCGGCCATTTCTCCATAATGCGCAATCGCTTTCAGGTGGAGCGTTATCGGGATATTGAACCTGTCTTGCAGTTCCTGCACTTTTTTATCGAACGCGATTTTCATCTTTTCAAACTGCGCATATAAAGCATCCGGAGAAGGGATGGCCTTCCATTTGAAGAAAAAAATGGCATCTCCTTCTATTTCGGCCACCTTCATGCGAAGGGTATTGTGCCGGAGCAGTGTACCTAATAGTTCACGTACAATCATACGCCCCGTAACCACATCCGTGCTGCGCACCAGTTCTGTAAATCCGCTTATATCGGGAATAAATACCAGTCCTTTACGGATACCCCGGCGACGGATCATTGCAAGTATGTTTTTCATGGTGTACGATTTAGATGTTGAAGGATATTCCCGTCATTGCTTCTGTAACTGTCCACAAACGTTTTGCAGACCATTCATCCAACGCATAAGGCATTACGCCGTTTACATGCTGCACCGTACCGTTATTTTCACCAAACAGCCTGGCGATGTCGCCATCTTCACAATAAACGCCTCCGATATCTTTCAACAATGGACTGGTAGCGGCCCATACAGTAGTAGCAGCGCCCTGTGGAATGGTTTTCAGGGAAGCGAGCACTTCGGGACGCATATTCCCTTCCTCATCTAAAAAACCCATCTGCTGAAACAATGCTATCGGTGCTTCCCGTGCCAGCTCCGTTCCACCAATAGAACCGGGGTGTACGGAATAAGCCCGCACGCCATAAGGCCGCGCACGCTGGTCCAACTCCAGCGCGAAAAGATTACTCGCGGTTTTGGACTGACCATAAGCATGAAGGGTTTCATATTCCCTGTGCTCAAAATTCGGATCCTCAAAATGAAAAGGTGCCATCTGGTGTCCAAGGGAAGACACATTCACCACCCGCGCGCCATTCGCCATTTTCAGCGCCGGCCAGAGCGCCGCCGTAAGATGGAATTGCCCGATGTAATTGGTAGCCAGTTGCGATTCAATGCCACGCTCGTCCCTGCGCAGTGGCACCCACATGATGCCCGCATTGTTGATGAGCAGATGCAGCGGACGTTGGGAAGCTATAAAATCTTCGGCGAAAGCAGCTATGGATGCGGGATTCATCATATCCATAAACACGACTTCCACCCCCGGAACACCTTGCAGGTTCTTCTTCGCCTTTTCAATATCCCTGGCCGCAACAATAACATGAGCGCCTGCGGCAGCGAGCGTTTTCGTGGTTTCCAGGCCTATGCCAGTATTTCCACCGGTTACAATGGCGTTTTTCCCTTCCAGGGAAATGCCCTGCATCACTTCCGATGCTGTGGTGAATTGGTTAAAGCCCGTGTGTAATGGTTGCTGAAGCGCGCCCTGGTAGTTGTTCTGTATCATTTTTAATTTGTTTTGTTGATACAAAAGTAGGGCGCGTGTTTTCAGGCGACTTTGTTTAAAAGTCCGAATTTGCTTTGTTTAAAAGACCATCTATACAATCAGTTTTTACGTTTTACAGCTTCCGTTACTTCAAAAGGTTGGTACGGACTAAGGTTGAAAGTGACGTTCCCATTGGAATCGTTGCTCTGCTCTCCCGCTACTTCAGCCGTAAGCGTGTACTGAGCAGATGGATCATAGCTGTCTATTTTAAAGGAATAGAAAAACATATTTTTTTTGAATGGTATGCCCCTGAATTTATCGGCAAGGGCTTCGTGCTGGTCTTCGTCCACCAACACACCATTTTTCAGTAACCGAACATTCTTTACTTTCAGAAATGAACTTCCTTCCGTAAAAAAGAAGCCCGCCTGAATGCGACCGTTGGCATACACTTTCGCTGTTACGTCCCATTTCATGGTTTTAAATGCAGTGCTTATCTGTGAAGGTTGCCAGCTACCAACAATATATCCTCCTTCTTTGAAATAATCTACTTTCAGCGCGTCGAGCCTGGGGTAATGTGCTGAAAGTCTTTGCTTGAAGTCACTGAAGTTTTTGTGTCCGGGCGTGGTCCATGCGGTCTCTGCCAGGGCCAGCAACCGGGGGAAGTTCTGCACGTTGATATCTTTCACTTCCTGCGGAACGGCAGGCCACATGTTTGCCTGAACACCCAATACATACTGCTGTTCCTGCTTATTCAGTCCTTTATGCGGGTCGTAAGCATACACATCTTCCAGGCGATTAGGACCGGAATAATTCAGATCGGCCATGGTGCCATCGTGCCGGGAATGCTGTTGTATATCAAAATACATTGGTCCGGTGGGTGTTGCCACGGCATAAAAGCCATGTTGTGCGGCCTTCTTCACTGCGCCTGCGCCCAGCCAGGCCATGATAGCCGTTGAGTTGGGCAGGTGTTCCGCATCGGCGAGGATATCGTTCCAGCCAATGGGTTGCTTTCCTTTTTTTACGATGATTTCGCTTACCCGTTGCACGAAATAACTTTGCAATTCCTCCACCCGCTTCATATTACGCGCTTTCATGAATGCCTGCACGTGCGGTTCATTTTCCCAGAGCCGGTGCACCACTTCATCGCCACCAAAATGAATGTATTTTGAAGGGAAGAGCGCTGCTACTTCAGCAAACACATCATCCAGGAAATGATACACTTCTTCTTTGGTAGGATCCAGCGGATTTGGCGTGAACTGAAATCCCCAGTAACTCCAGGAGTCCATGAACGGGATTACATAGTCAGGATCACACTTTTTGTTCACCCCAAGTTCAGGATAGGTAATGATGATGGGCCAGCAATGTCCCGGCACATCTATTTCGGGCACGATCGTGATGTTGCGTTCCGCTGCATAAGCAATCAGTTCTTTGAGTTGGGCCTGGGTATAATAACCGCTTCTTTCAGCAGGCTG
>CAMLPA010000425.1 GCA_946481605.1 uncultured Flavihumibacter sp.
CGCTATCTTCTGATGCGCCGCCAATAGCTTCATATTAAGTTAACCGTTCATTCATATCCCGGTAATAAAGAATGTTGAATTTTGAAAAACGCCAGATATGGAAAAACGTCTCATGGATGTAGCGGTCATTTCGGATGTACACTTGGGAACCTATGGTTCAAGGGCAAAAGAAGTGGTACAATATCTCCGCAGCATTTCTCCCCAGATTCTCATCCTGAACGGAGACATCATCGACGGCTGGCAATTCAGTAAAAGATATTTCCCCCAGGCACATTTACAGGTTCTGAAAGAGGTGGTGAGCATGATGTCGAACGGGACGAGGGTAATTTACATTACCGGGAACCACGATGAGATGTTGCGCAAATATTCCGACATAGAACTGGGCAACTTCCAACTTACCGATAAACTGGTGATAGAAATTAACGGTAAGATGACCTGGGTTTTTCACGGAGATGTGTTCGATAATACCACCCAGGGGGCGGCACGCTTCTGGGCCAAACTCGGCAGCAGCGGCTATGGGTTCCTGATTTTGCTGAATCGGTTCATCAATGGATTCATGAAGCTGATCGGGAAGGAACGGATTTCTCTTTCCAAAGCGGTGATGGACGGCGTGAACAAAGCCGTTGTGAAGATCAACAAATTCGAGATGACAGCCGCCGAACTGGCGATTGAAAAGAAATATGATTACGTGATCTGCGGGCATATTCACCAACCTGAAAAAAGGGTAATCTCCAATAAGAATGGCTCCGTAATGTATCTCAACTCCGGAGATTGGGTGGAGAACCTCACTTCCCTGGAATACTACCAGAACGACTGGCACGTATACCAATACGATGCCACGCAGTTCGCCAATAAGCCCGAAGAAAAACCCCAGCAAACGCTTACGGTCGTAACGGATGAGATCAATCTTTTCATTAAATCCCTCGCCATCTGATCATGAAAATATTATACGCGGTGCAGGCTACCGGGAACGGACACATCAGCAGGGCCATGGAACTGCTGCCTTACCTGGAAAATTACGGGAAAGTGGACCTGTTCCTGAGCGGCGACAACTGCTCCCTGGAACTAAATGCGCCCATCGCTTACCGCAGCAAGGGACTGAGCCTGTATTACAACAACGGCGGCGGACTTGATTACCTCCGAATGCTCCGCCAAACTAGTTTTACCCGCTGCTTCAGGGAGGCCCGCGACCTACCCGTGGAAAAATACGATATGGTGATCAACGATTTCGAAGCCATCACCGCCCTGGCCTGTGCCCTCAAAAAAATACCCTCTGTTCAGTTTGGCCACCAGGCCAGTTTTCAATCGGCCAATACGCCAAGACCACCGAAAAAAGATGTTTTCGGAGAATGGATCCTGAAAAACTACGCCCGTGCCAGTCATTATATCGGCTTGCATTTTGACCGTTACGATGAACAGATTTTCACCCCCGTTATCAAAAGAGAAATACGGGATACCACACCGGAAAATCACGGACACATCACGGTTTACCTCTCCGCCTTCCCTTCCGCAGCATTGGTTCCGCTCCTGAACCTGGTACCTGAAGCGCATTTCCATCTCTTCTCAAAAGATGTAAAGCAAACCACCCGTAAACAGAATGTGACCCTGTTCCCCGTTCAGAAGGAGGGTTTCGATAAAAGTCTTGCCACCTGTGGCGGTGTAATTACCGGGGCCGGTTTTGAAACCCCTGCTGAAGCCCTGTTCCTCGGAAAGAAATTGCTTACCGTTCCCATCCGCGGGCAGTATGAACAATACTGCAATGGTGCGGCGCTCGAAAAAATGGGTATTCCCGTTGTTATGAAAGTGGACCAACAGTTCCCGGGCATCATACAACAATGGCTTCAAACCAAACAAACGGCTAACGTGGACTACTCGATGCGCACGGCTTCCGTGGTGGAACAGGTGTTTCATACGTATCCTTTTGGAGCCGTTCCATTGGCAGATTGGGCGCCGGAATTGAATTTCAATTAGGATCACTATATTAGTACCATGGAATTCAGTAATGCTTCCGTGGACCCGTCGCAGTTGCCCAATGCTTCAGGCGTACCGTTCACCCCTCTTGAAAAACCTTACGCCCGCTCCCTTTCATGGCAGTGGCTGCTTTCAGCTTTATTGTTTATCGCCGTGGCCGCGGGCTTATACATCGGGGTCAAAAAAATCCGTTCCGATCTTTACCTGATCATTTCCTTTTCTGTTATATCACTAACGCATTTTATTGGCTGGTACCTCGCCATGCTTTCATTCCGGAGAAAAGCTTACGCCTTACGCGAAAGAGATATTCTTTACCGTTCGGGTTGGCTGGTGCAAAGCGTTTCCGTTTGCCCTTTCAGCCGCGTGCAGCACTGCTCGGTTTCTTCCGGCCTTATAGACCGGAAATTCGGGCTGGCTACTTTGCGTGTGTACACAGCCGGTAGTGATGGCGACATCGCGATACCCGGTTTAAAAGAAGCCGATGCCTTTTCGATGAAAGCGTATATCACCGGAAAAATCAATGCCGATGAGCCCGCAAACGTATGACTGGTCTAAGCCCCAGCGACAATCGCCCGCAGGGCTCGGGTTGATGTTCTTCAAGGTATTGAAGGGCTTCTTCAATGTTTTCCTGCCACTTATCGTTTTTTATTTCTTTAAAAAAGGAAGGGCCTCCGATGCTTATGAATGGATGTTCGCAGGACTGGGCGTTTTCGTATTAATCAGGGCCATCCTGGAATTCGTATTCTACCGTTTCCATATTGCAGACGGAGAACTGGTGATCAGAAGCGGCATAATACGGAAGCAAACCATCTCCCTTCCGCTGGAAAAAATCCAGGGAGTGCAGTTGGAACAGAATATCTACCACAAAGTGCTGGGCATTACCCGAATGGGTTTTGACAGCGCCGGCACCGAAAAAACAGAGGTAAAAATTGATGCGATCGGACTGGAAAAAGCAGCCGCCTTAAAAGCGTTTGTACTGGAACGGACGGCCGCCGAAGAAGAAGATAATGATGAAGAAACATCCTCCGGAAACCTGGTCGCCCCTTATGAATATGATGAGAAAAAAATCATCCAACTTGGGTTCGCCGATTTACTGAAACTCAGTTTTTCAGCCAATCATATAGAGGCGTTCTTTATCCTCCTGGGTTTTCTTTTTTCGCTATTACAGCAGGCGCGTGATGTGGTGGAGGACCAGATTGAGGCATTGGCAACAGAGGCTTCGGGCTATCTGGTGGCAGGATCTGTTTCCCTGTTTGTGTTCCTTTTTCTGCTCACGCTAATTGTGTCCATTGTTTTTTCGGTGCTGCGCACCTTCTTCACCTATTTCAATTTTTTCATCAGTTCACGGGAGAAAGGGTTCCGGATTTATGGTGGATTGCTGCAGGTGAGGGAGAAACTGGTGCCTTACCGGAAAATCCAGTACATCTCCTGGAAAGCAAACTTCGTGCGTCGGAAGATCGGTATCTGGATGCTCCAGTTCCATTCCGTTGGCAGCGATGCCGTGAAGGAAAATCAGCAGGTGAAAACACCTGTAACTCAACGTTCTTTTCTTCCTGCGCTCCTCGAAAAATACCATGCTGAACTGGATCAGAACACGGTGCCGGGGAACGGGATATCACGGTTGTACGCCAGCAGAAGAACCCTTTTTACCGGACTGCTTCCCGCCATCATATTGTGCGGCGCATCCGTTTACTGGTGGGGCTTACATGCGTTCTGGTGGTTGTTAATGGTTCCGGTGGTTTATGCGCATACCCGTATTTTCACCAGCCGATTCCGTTTTTTCCTGGGGGAAGAAGCGATTCAACTTCACAAAGGGGTATGGGGTACACACAATGCCCTGTTGCGCTGGGATAAAATACAGAAGGTATCGCTCCGCGAAAGTATGTA
>CAMLPA010000426.1 GCA_946481605.1 uncultured Flavihumibacter sp.
GCTGTATTGATCGGTATGCTGAAAGGAAATACCATTTACAATCCAAGACGGTATCCTAAAAATGCCATGGACCGCAGGAATACTGTGATTGATCAGATGGTGCGCAACAACGTGGTTCCTGAAGAAGAAGCGCAGAAGTATAAACTGAAGCCCATCAAACTGAACTATAAGAAGATGGATGAAAACGCCGGTATTGCGCCCTATTTCAGGGATGTGCTGCGCGATGACCTGAAAAAATGGTGTAAGGAGCACAAAAAAGAGAACGGCGAAGAATACAATATTTACCGCGATGGGTTGAAAGTGTACACTACCATCAACCCCAGGATGCAACTGGCGGCGGAAATGGCGGTAAACAAACACATGTCCACCCTTCAGAAAGTGCTCAACAGCCAGGCCAATATTAAGAACGGATCTATCTGGAAGGGAAGGGAGAACATCCTGGAAGCCGCGATGAAGAACAGCGACCGCTGGCGCTCCATGAAAGCGGAAGATATTTCAGAAGAAGACATCCGGAAAAGTTTCAAAGAAAAAGTATCCATGCGGGTATTCGCCTGGAACAGCAAGCGGTATACCGATACTGTAATGACGCCGATCGACTCCATCAAGTACCACAAGCAAATGTTGCAAACCGGCTTCATGGTCATGGATCCCATGACGGGCGAAGTGAAAGCCTGGGTAGGCGGCGTGGATTTTAAAACATTCAAGTACGATCACGTTAACATCAATACGAAAAGGCAGGTGGGTTCAACCATCAAACCCTTGCTGTATGTTCAGGCCATAAAAGAGTTGGGCTTCACGCCTGAAACCGCCTGCGAGAACACCCCGCAGTGTTTTCCTGCCTACAACAACTGGTGCTCCAAAAACTCCAGTGGCAACAGCAGCGCGTCCACCAGTATGGCCACAGGCCTGGCATGGTCGCTCAACAACGTAACGGCCTATCTTTTAAAGCAGGTAGGCATCAAGCGGTTCGCACAGTTTCTGAAAGAATGTAAAATAGAAAGTGAACTACCTGAAGTGCCCACACTCTGCCTCGGTGTTCCCGATATCTCTTTATACGAGATGATGCGCGCTTACACTATGTTCCCGAACAACGGGTACAATACCAAGCCGGTTTACATCAGCAGGATCGAAGACAAGAACGGTAATGTACTGGAATCCTTCGTTACCGAGCGTATCCAGATGATCACCGAAGGAGAAGCGTACACCATTACGAATATGATGCGTGGTACAGTGGATTTTGGAACAGGTCGTGCACTCCGTGGCGCATACGGCATTACGGGAGAAGCGGCAGGAAAAACCGGTACTACGAACGACAATACCGATGGCTGGTTCATGGGTTTCACCCCGCAATTACTTGCAGGTGCATGGGTTGGTTGCGACGATCCATTCATCAGGATATCCAGTAATTATTATGGACAGGGCGCTTTGATGGGCCTACCCATCTGGGCCTATTTCTTCAACGAAGTATACAAAGACAAAACACTGGGCATAGATGCGAAAGCGAAATTCACGGTTCCTGAAAGTCTGCGCAACGAAGTAATGTACGATTACCTACACGTAGCGCCGGAAGTTCCGCCTGGAGCCGAAGGACAGGATCCTACTTACGATGCCAACGATTATATGTTCACGCCCACACCTGGAAACAATATCCCCGTGGAATCACAGCCCCTTTCCGATGAGGAGAAAAAAGTGCTGAATGAAGCCAGAAAGGGAGACAAAAAAGATACCCCCAAAATCCAGGATAAGAAAGAAGCGACCAAGCCCGACGAAAAAAAAAAGGGAGGGATATTGAAAAAGATATTCGGGAAAAAGGATAATTAGTGTGTAAAATCAGCATAGTGTGCATCTCTCGAACGAAAACAGTTATACCATGATCGCAGTACAACAGGAAAATAAAAGCAGGCAAAAAGCGCTGATCTATGCCGTTGTAAGTTATGTCTTACTGGCCGTGATCCTGCTGTTGGTGCGCTGGAGCACCCCGGAACAACCGCCATTACTGATAGAAGACGGGATTGAAGTGAACCTTGGCAACAGTGATGAAGGGCTGGGAGAAGAACCGCCGTTGATACCTGGTCCGCCATCGGCGTCCAATGAAACTTCTTATGATCCGCCCAAAACATCCTCCTCCGCTACAGAGCAGATGAAAGATGTGGATACCGATGAAAGTGACGAGGCCGCTCCGGAAATTGCCAAACCTACCCGTCCTTCTACTTCCACGAAGATCACGGACAAGCCCGTGAATAAAACGGTCAAAAAAGCGGAAACAGTTACGCCTCCTGCCCCCAAACCCCAGCCGAAGGCGGTTTATAAAGGTGGAACAGCTTCAGGAGCCGGTGGCAACAATGCGGATACCTACAATAAATCCACTAACCAGGGGATCGCCGGAGGGAAAGGAGACCAGGGAAAAATCAATGGCAACCCGGACAGCGACAGTTATACCGGGAATGGCGGAACTGGGAAGTCTGGTGTGGCGATCAGTCGCGGGCTTTCAGGCCGTAGAATCACCACCTACCCTTCTTTCGAAGACGACTTCAATGAAAATGCCAAAGTAGCGGTTGATATCCGTGTTGATCAGAATGGGCGTGTTGTGGCTGCCACTTTTCAACAAAGAGGCTCCACTACATCAAATCCTAATCTTAAAGCGATCGCTATAGAGAAAGCAAAAAAAATTAAAATGAACGCATCACCGGATTCACCTGCTGAACAGGTTGGTACGATCATTTTTAACTTTAAAGTGCGGGGATAGCTTTGCTTCCTTAAACTTATTCCATGCGGATAACAGTTCATACCTTTGAGTTGTTATCCGCTTTTTTTATCACAATGCTCACCAGGTGACATACGCCGAAACGCTCGAATACCTCTACGCCCGCCTGCCCATGTTCACACGCATTGGCGCGGCCGCCATCAAAAAAGACCTCACCAATACCCTGCTGCTATGTGAAAAGGCAGGAAATCCACATCATCAATTCCGCTCCATCCATATTGCGGGCACCAACGGGAAAGGGTCTGTGAGCCACATGCTGGCGTCCGTTCTACAGGAATCAGGTTATAAAACAGGGCTGTATACCAGTCCCCATCTGCAGGATTTCCGGGAACGCATCCGCATCAACGGAGTCATGATACCGGAAGAAGAAGTGGTACGCTTCACTGAAGACTATAAAACATATTTTGAAGCAATAGAACCTTCGTTCTTTGAAGTAACCGTAGCCCTGGCGTTCCGGTATTTCGCGGAACAGCAGGTAGACATCGCCGTTATTGAAACCGGGCTCGGTGGCAGGCTCGACAGTACCAATATTATCACGCCCGAGCTCAGCATTATTACCAATATCGGTTACGATCACATGCAGTTGCTGGGCGAAACGTTACCCCAGATTGCCGGAGAAAAAGCCGGTATCATCAAGGAGAAAATACCGGTGGTAATTGGGGAATCACATCCGGAAACAGTGACTGTTTTCACTGAAAAAGCGCAAGAACAAAACGCGCCCATCGTATTTGCAGACAAGCTATTTCGTCCTCAAAAAATCCATTCCTCTCCTGTTGAATTGAACGTTGAATACGCTACGGAGGACGGAACAAGTTATTTTTCAACCGATCTGCCCGGTAGATACCAAGCTAAAAATATGGCGACCGTACTGGCTGCGGTTTCCATACTTCAAAAGCAGTTTCCTGCTTTGAACAATGAACACCTGCGCAACGGACTTCATCGTGTAAAACAAAACACGGGACTGATGGGCAGATGGGAGGTATTACAGGAAAACCCATTGTTCGTCCTGGATGTAGGCCACAACGAAGATGGCATGCGGCAGATATTGGAACAACTGGCACACCAGCAATACGAAAAATT
>CAMLPA010000427.1 GCA_946481605.1 uncultured Flavihumibacter sp.
CGGGGCACAGGCGGACGCAATTCCGGCCAGCATAGTACCAGTGCCTATAGAACAGCAGATATGGGTATAGGTATGGAATGCTGGAACGGTATTTACAACGGTAGCAGCGCCGTGAACGCCTGCGGCATCGGCGGCGCCTTCCGGAATGCGGTGGTAACCGGGGAATTGTTGCTGCACAGAAGCTATAGCCGTGAGTTCGTCTTTGTGCGCATATTCCTCCCGGGAGAGAAAAAACAATTGCATGCCATAATTTAGGCAATCTTTCAACGTTTGAGATAGCGCTGAAAAGGGAAGGGATTCACCCCGAACGATACCGGCAGAAGGCAACTTCAACTGTCGGGCAGCATAAGCTACGGCAACCAGGTGGTTGGACCATGCGCCGCCATAAGTAACCAGTCCGGTCGCTTTTTCCGTTACCGCAAGGTGCAGGTGCTCTTTCAGTTTGAACCATTTGTTGCCGGAAATAACCGGGTGAAGTTCGTCCAGACGCAGCACATCCACCTTTCCGGAAAAATTTTGCGCAATGGTTTGAACCGGCAGTTTGGAGGGGAAATGGAGGTGCGGAAGCGACATATAATGAAAGTTTTTAAACGCTAAGTACGATATTTTTTTATTTTCGTTCCGCTTTCCGCAAGGCCCAAGTTAATTTAACCAATCATAACACGCATTGCCCATGCTATTCCATTACACAGCAAAATAGCCGGTCAATGCAAACCAAAAGAAAAAACAGCAGATGAAACCAACCTTATTGATCCTGGCAGCAGGAATGGCCTCCAGGTATGGAAGTTTGAAACAGATCGCAGGTTTTGGTCCTTCAGGTGAAACCATTATGGATTACTCCATTTACGATGCCATCCGCGCCGGTTTTGGCAAAGTGGTGTTCATCATCCGTAAAGATTTCGCCCAGGATTTCAAAGATATATTTGAACCCCGTTTGAAAGGGAAGATTGAGATCGATTATGTTTTCCAGGAGATGTCTGCGCACATGGGCGACTTCCAGGTGCCTGAAGGACGCACCAAACCCTGGGGAACAGCTCATGCCGTATTGTGTGCCCGCGAAGTGGTGAAAGAACCTTTCGCCGTCATCAATGCGGATGATTTTTATGGCCGTGACGCATTCGAGAAGGCCTACCAGTTCCTCACAAAAGATTGCAGCCCTTCCCGGTACGCCATCATCGGGTATGAACTCGCCAATACACTTTCCGACCACGGAACAGTGAGCAGGGGCGTGGTAAACCTGGACGAAAAAGGGGATATGGCTGCTATCAATGAGCGCACCAAGATCGCGCGTTTCGATGGGAAAATCAAATACGAAGACAATGGCGTTCAGTATGAAGTAGCTGAAGATTCAAAGGTTTCCATGAACTTCTGGTGTTTCGACGACGGCGTTTTCGGTGTATCTGAAAAAATGTTCCAGCAGTTTCTCGCTTCAAATATTGAAGACCCCAAGTCGGAATTCTTCATCCCCATCGTGGCCGATCAGTATGTAAAAGAGGGTATGGGTGTGGTAAATGTGATTCCCACTTCATCCCAATGGTTCGGCGTTACTTATAAGGAAGATGCGCCAGTGGTGCAACAGTCCATTAACGACCTGGTAGCTTCAGGAGAATATCCATCCAATCTCTGGGCCTGATAAGCCTGGTGGTACAATAAAAAAGTCCCGGTTCATCTGATGAACCGGGACTTTTACTTTACTATATTCAGCTTAGTAACTCTTCACGATAAACACACATTCTTCCATCTTCCTGATCTGCTCCACCCTTGAAAGGTGTTTCACGTGCGATACCGTATTTACTTTCACTTTACCGTAATTGCTGTTCTCTTTCAACGCGTCCAGCGCATTGAAGATATTCTTTGATTTCACCGCGAACACTACGCCTTCGGCGGTAGTTTGTTTGCCACTCACTACCCCGATCACTTCACCATGGTTATTGAAAAGCGGTGCGCCCGAGTTACCCGGATTGGCAGCAATGGCCACCTGGTAGGAAATAGTATCTCCGTTGTAACCGGTTTTCGCACTTAAATATCCTTTATCATAAACGATTTCAGGCCGGGGGAAGCCCAATGTGAACACTTCTTCTCCAATATCCGCAGGCTTGTTGCGAAGACCGTAAGGCAGCGATTTCACGGGCGTGAAACGTTTGTCGTCTATTTTGAGGATGGCCACATCAGTCTTATCGTTAACATGCACCACAGCGGCTTTGAAGAACTCGCCTTTGGTGTTTTCCACATAAACCGAATCTGCCATTTTTACCACGTGCACATTGGTTACGAGGTAACCGGATCCATCTACGAGGAAGCCTGTGCCATCCCGTTTGGAGGGCGCCATTCTTATCCCGGCTTCTTTCTCCTTCAGTTCACTATCCAGCTTATCCACCTTCAACTTGGTACGGTTGAGTTCTATGGAAAGCTGCTTTACCTCAGATTGTGGGATTTTAGCGGAAGGAGAGAAGAGGTTCACCAGTCCACTCATAGCGATGGCGGTAATGCCCGCGATGGTGGCGGCCACGGAAATCGTTTTATGGTTCCGGTTCCAGAACTGAACCAGCTTACCTTTAGCAGGCGTATCGGCTTTTTTGAAAACGCCGGCTTCTTCCAGTTCCTGGTGCACCTGGTGCAGGTTAGACCTGAAATGGCTGTGGTCGGCGTATTCTTCCATTTCACGGAGGAAAAGCTGGTGTTCTACTACCAGTTGGTCCACATCAGGTGAATCCTGCCGCAGTTTTTCGAACATGGCTTTTTCGTCACCGTTCATTTCGTTCCGGAGGTATCTTTCCACAGCATCCAAGAGTATCAATTCATCCATCACACATCGTTTTTATATTGAGCGAAGAATATTTTCTTCAATCGGGTCAAACATTTGTACTTCTGATTCTTCGCGTTATCGGCATTGGTATAACCAAAATGAGCGGCAATTTCCGCCATTGGTTGCTTTTCCATATAATAAGCTTTCAAAAGACTGCGACAAGGTTCTCCTAGGTGATCGAGGGAATTTTCCATGATCCGGAACGACTCCTGTTTTTTATCGTGCAATTCAGCATCTTCCTCCACCGAAATGGTTTCTTCCGCATAAGCGATGTCCCCGGTGAAAGGTTTAATTTGCTGTAATCTTTTCAGCCACAATCTTTTAGCAACAGAATAGAGGTAGGTTCTGATCTGGCAATGCAATTCAAAAGAGCCTGAGCGTACTTTTTCGAATAAAACCACCAGCGCCTCCTGAAATATATCTCTCGCATCGTCGGCACTCCCGTTATTATTGATTATCAATGTCTGAATCACATTGTAATGCGAACGGTAAATACTTTCAATGGCCTCTCTGTCGTTCTGCGCCAACCCTTCCAATAAATGTTGTTCGTTATGATCCGTTTTCACAAGTCTGTATTTAATACCTGAAAAGTAAAATAGTAACCCAAAAAATAAGTGAAAATTTTTTTCTGAAAGGCGGGTTACCTTTTGCCGTTCCGGGTATAAATGTCAAATTATTCGTTTAAACGTAAAAATCTAAAAATGAAAAAAGTATTTGCCGTTCTCGCTATCGCTGCTGCTTTCGCTGCTTGTAACAACGCCGCTGAAACAACTGAAGCTGCTATCGATTCAACTGCTAACGCAGCAACTGATTCTATCAATGCTACTGCTGATAGCGCTATCGCTACAGTAGATTCTACTGCTAACGCTGCTGTAGATTCTCTGAAAGCTGCTGCTGATTCTGCAAAATAAGTCAGACCGCACTACTAATATGGTAATTGCCCCGAAAAACCGCCTTTGGTTGGTTTAGTGGAAACTTATCATGAAAGGCAAACCCTCCGCATTTGTGGAGGGTTTGTTGTTT
>CAMLPA010000428.1 GCA_946481605.1 uncultured Flavihumibacter sp.
GAGAACAGCGATATAAACAAGGTATTTTTTCATCTTACTGTTTTTAATTTTAATGGTTGTAGCAACACGCTTTTCTTATCCCCACTTTTAAGCGTGTGGTTAATCCGGCCTGTTCCACCATACCAGGGTATTGATATCATCCGCTCCCATCGCTTTTACGGCATCACTGTAATTGGCAGGATTTGTAGCCTGTGTGTTGATGGGATAAATAAATCTTGCAGGCATTTTCCCATTGTTCTGAACGCCGGGGCCGATTGGCAATATGGGATGACCGGTTCTTCTGAATTCCGACCAGGATTGAAAGTCTGTAAAGAACAATGTGTAATATTTCTGAAGGAATATCTGTTCCATTTTCTGATCGAATGTACCTGCGGGGTTCCATTTAAGGTCTTCCTTGTCAAGGTGTCCGGCCGGCATGGTCAGGTCCCAGAACACAATGGCGCTTTCAACACCTCTGTTATAAAAAGTTGCGGGATCTCCGTTGATATACCCTTTCAGTGCGGCCTCTGCGAGTATGAACTGCAATTCGCCGTGGTTCATGATATTACCGAGATGCCTGTCTGCTTTTAAAGTATTGAGATAGGTAGACATTATTTCAGGAGTGGCACCCGTTCCGTAACCACTTGTCATACCCAGGTAACCTCCGCCCAATCCAAGGGGTGTCGCGATTTTAGGCAGCCTTGGATCGATCCATGCATTGAGGTTATTGATAAAGAACTCTGAATAACCTTTACCCCCACTGAAATCGAGGTCACGGTAAAGTGCGAATTCAGATTGCAGCGGTGTGGTGGCGCCAATTGGCAGCACTGCGGAATGCTCGTTGGCCGTCATGATGGGGAAAGACGCCGGTTCCAGGTCAATCATTTGTTTGATCTTATTCACCGCACCGGATTCAGCTTTACCGGATGCCCTCATCAGCAACCGGAGGTAGAGGGAGTTTCCGAACCTGCGCCAGTTTGCGGCCACACCTGCATATAGTGGGTCGGCAGTGGTAAGTGGAAGGTTGACGTTCAAAGCCAGTTTAACATTCGCGGAATCCAGTTTCCGGAAGATATCAAGATAAATATCTTTCTGCGCATCAAACTTCGGTTGCACAATGCCTACTTTTCCCATGTTCGATTCAAAGTAAGGCACATCTCCATACATATCGGTGATCATGGAAGATACCCATGCATCCAGGATCAGGCTGATGCCCTGATAGGTTTGATACCCAGTTTGCCGCGTCACCTCCGCGTTGGCGTAGATATCTCTGATGTTGGTAAGCTGAAGGTACCATTGCCTCCACATATAGTCAGACTCCACGGGCCGTATTACATACCGGTGAAACTCTCTTGTTTCAATGGTGGTAACGGACACCTGCATCAGATCATTGCTGATGCGCATCGCCCTGTTCAGGTTTGCATTCACCACCGACAGCAATGCCGGGCCAAGCAATGTTTCCGGCAAGGCCGCATCTGTAGTGTTAGGATTCGTGTTCATTTCAGCGAAATCCTTTGTACAGGAGGAGGAGATCAGACTTATAGCAAGCAAAGCTCCCCAGGTGTATTTTGATAATTTCTTCATGTCTCTCAGATTAAAAGCTTAGGGTTAAATTAACGCCCATGGTTCTTGTGGATGGGAACTGCGCAACCTCTGCGCCCGCTCTGATATCACCATCATCGAGGGCTCCGAATTCCGGATCGAAGGCGGGCCATTCTGAAATCACCAGCAGGTCGCGGCCATAAACCCCGATCATGGCTTTTTGCAGTTTTAATTTTTTCACCAGCCGTGGTGCGAAAGAATAGTCGAGACGAACTTCTCTCAACTTGATAAAATCGGTCCGGAACATATTCGATTCAACATTATCGCGGTTGAAATGCTCCGCGTAGTAAGTACCTATGTTGGTAGCCACTACAGTATTCTTTACATATTTTCCATCGGGAGTTTCCATTACGCCATCTCCTATGATGCCATTGTATCTTCCGGGAAGTGTGCTTTTGAGTTTACCTTCTTCCGCAAGTACCGCGTGGGTAAGAGAATAAGCTTTTCCTCCCAATTGTCCGTCGAATAGAAAATTGAATGAGAACTGTCTGTAACTGAACTGGTTGCCGAAACCAAATTTCCACCTGGCCATTGAGTTACCAACAAACATCAGGGAATCGCTTCTCACCGGATAGCCATTGCGGTAAACGATTTCTCCTTCCGGAGAACGGAGGTAACCCAGCCCGTACATATCGCCCATGGCGCCACCGGAGAATGCTTCTACCACTACCCTGCTGCCAACCATGCTCATCAATACTTTCCTGTCGCCGGGAATGCTTATGATTTTGTTTCTGTTTGCTGAAAAATTCCCGAATGTTTTCCAGTTAAGCCGTTTTTTTGATTTAAGTACCGTTGCATCCGCCTGAATTTCGAGCCCCCTGTTCCTTACTTCGCCTGCATTCATTACCATCAAAGAATAACCACTCGCCACATCAACAGGCGCATCTATAATCTGGTCGGAAGTATTGTTTTGATAAACGGCTACATCTAAATGCAGTCTGTTGCTCAGGAAGCGCACGTCGGTTCCGAATTCAATACTTCTTGTACGCAGTGGTTTGAGGTTTTCGTTCGGAATAGCCGTGGGATTAAAAAGTCCACCAGGGAAAGTAGGGTTGGTGCCATAAGTATAAGCAGTAAGGTATGGCCTGGTGCCACCGCTTCCCACTTCAGCCCACGATGCCCTGAACTTGAGGAAGGATATATAGGAAGGCATTACCAGCGCATCCGATAGTACCACACTCAGGTTGGCGGAAGGATAAAAGAACGGGGAAACTTTATTGAACACGGGATTCACCAATGTACTGGTCCAGTCCTGCCTTGCCGTAAGGTCCAGGTAAACAAAATCCCTGAAACTTACTGTACCCAATCCATACACTCCATTTACTGCATATTCTGCGCGGTAAGGGCGTGATTCCAATGTAAGCGCTGAGTTGGCGAGTGTGTACCGGTTGGGATAAATCAGTCTTTCAGCACGGTATTCATTTCTCCTGTACCTGTTGTTCATTAAACTTCCTCCTGCGGAAATACTGAAACTGAAATCGGAATTGTTGATTTTTCCGTGGTCATACTTCAGCAGGAAGTCGCTGTTGATTTCCCTTGCCAGGATATCCTGCTCCCGGTACATACCGTCCGCATATTTCTGGGTGCTTTTCGGCCTTTGCTGAGAACGGTCCTCCATGGACATGTCAAGGGAAGTACGCAGCATTAAGCTCAGTTTCTTAGAGAAATTATAATTCACCGATACGTTACCGATCATACCATGCCTGTCGGACTTATTCAGCATATCATAGGCCTGCAGGAACGGATTATCCAGTTGAAGAGAGAATGGCCTGCGTTGTTCCACCCCTTCCCTTCCGGGCAGCCAGTAATCCCGGAACCAATCCAGGTTCATATTAGGCGTGATGCCCCGGATAAAGTACATGATGGTTTGGTTGTTGTAACCTGTTGAAGGAAGGTTATCGCTTGTTCTGTTGTTGTAATTTACTTTGGCGGCGATAGAGAGTTTATCATTCACCTTATGGTTAAGTTGCAGCGCCACGGTATTTCTTTTATAGCCGGTGTTTGGCACAATCCAACTGTTGAACACATTTGTATAAGATATACGGGCGGAAGTGTTTGCATTACCTCCCGACAGCGATACAGTATTTGTAGTTGTTTTGGCTGTTTCAAAAAAGTCTTTTCTGTTGTTTGTATAAGGAACCCAAGGTGTTCGGGTAGCGGTACCCGTTGGAATGGCGGTGAGCCTGTACCGCTCAGGTTCATACTGGTAGTACAATTGTCCGTCGAACTTGGGACCCCAGGCT
>CAMLPA010000429.1 GCA_946481605.1 uncultured Flavihumibacter sp.
TGCCAATGGTCGCGTACACGTCCTGTGGTGAGGATGAAAGGAAAATCAGGGGATACGCCTTCGCTCGTGCAATCGTCTGAAACCGGATGCAGTACAGCTTTTGCTGAAGGTGTGTAGAATTGATGGTCGGTGAAAAGACGGTTTCCTTCGCGGGGTTTTTCTCCTGTTTTCAACGGCCATGTTACGGATCGGTGTTCCTGTAATAAACGGTAATCGATCCCAGTCATATTCACATTGGTTCCTTCGGTGAGCAAAGTATGCTCTTTGAATATGGCGGCGTTGTCTTCGAAATCAAATCCAGGGTAGCCCATTTTTTGCGCGAACCGGCAAATGATTTCAGTATCCGGAATAGCTTCGCCGGGGGCATCCACAACTTTCGGCAGGTAGGTGATCCTTCTTTCGCTGTTCGTCATGGTCCCTTCTTTTTCGGCCCATCCTGCCGCAGGCAGAATCACATCGGCAAAGGCGAGTGTTTCGGGTTTGTTGCTGATCTCCTGCACCACCACAAACTTCGCTTTCTTCAACGCCGCTTCTG
Source organism: uncultured Flavihumibacter sp. (assembly GCA_946481605.1). Next base: position 536 of record CAMLPA010000429.1, read on the forward strand.
CTTTCCGTACATCGGGCAGGCTCACCAAAGGATTGGTACAGATGATCCAGATCGCTTTCAGCTTGCCGGATTCTAACGCGTCAAACATTTCGGTGGCGGTTAAGCCGGGTTTGGGCTGAATTTCCTTTCCACCCCAGAAAGCCTGTACTTCGGCCCGGTGCGCGGGATCGGCCAGGTTACGGTGCGCAGGCAACATATTAGCCAATCCACCTACTTCGCGCCCACCCATGGCATTGGGCTGTCCGGTAAGCGAAAAGGGACCGGCACCAGGTTTACCAATCTGCCCGGTAACCAGGTGCAGGTTAATCAGACTAAGGTTTTTATTCACCCCCACGGCACTTTGGTTCAACCCCATCGTCCACATGGAAATGAAAGCCTTCGACCTTCCAATGTATTCGGCCGCAAGCCGGAGTTCATCCACTTCCAATCCGCATATTGCAGCGGACTCTTCCGTTGTTTTCTCAAAAACTTTTTCGCGGTAAGCGTCAAATCCTTCTGCATGTTCCGCCAGGAAGGATGGATCAATATCTCCGTTCTCTATCAGTAATCTTCCGATTGCATGGTTCAAAACGATATCCGTTCCGGGATTCAGTTGCAGGTGCAGATCAGCTAATGCAGCGGTATCCGTTTTTCGTGGATCGGCCACGATCATTTTCACGTGAGGATTCGCCATTTTATGCGCTTCCACTCTTCTCCATAAAATCGGGTGACACCAGGCCGGGTTGGCGCCCGTAACATAAAAGCAATCGGCCAGTTCAATATCATCGTAACAAACGGGAACAGCATCTTCCCCCAACGATAATTTATATGCAGCCACCGCGGAACTCATACACAAACGGGAGTTCGTATCAATGTTATTCGTACCAATAAATCCCTTCACCAGTTTGTTGATCACATAATACTCTTCCGTGAGACATTGCCCTGAAACATAGAATCCCACTGAATCAGGACCATACTTCTCTATAAAAGTGCGGAATACAGCGGCCGTTCTTTCCAAAGCTGCGTCCCAGCTCACCTTTTGCAAAGGCATACTTTTATTATAGCGCATCTGTGGGAAAAGCAATCGATCGCTGCGGTCGTTAACCGTATAATGCAGGTTCATGCCCTTACTGCAAAGCTTACCCCTGTTTACGGGATGGGACTCGTCGCCCTCCAACAACAGTTGACCGTTTTTGTCTAACTGAAGTTTGACACCACATCCCACCCCGCAGTAACAGCAGGTAGATTTAAACTCGTTGTATGCTTGTTGCTTCATTAATTAAATACAGGTTCCAGTTCCTTTTTTGTTTCAACTGCCTTTTCGGAAGTTTTCGTAAACCGGGTAAACAATACTACGACCGCCACTACAATCACAATCAGTCCAATGTATCCGAAGGCTTCAACGTAGGTGATGCTTTCACTTTTGAAGAGAAATCCGAACAGCATACCACCCACATTTCCACCAGCGCCTACCACGCCCGCTACCAGACCAGCATTTTTCTCATTAATGAACGGCGTAATCGCATAAGTAGCACCGTTGGCCATCTTTAGGAAGAGAGCAAAGAAGATCATGGAGAAGATGGCCATACCGAAGGAGCCAGACTGCGCGAACAATACCAGTCCCAAACCTTCCAGCAGCAATACGCCAGCCAGCAGAAGTCCTTTTCCTTTCATACCATAATTCCTGCCGATCCTATCCGCGAACACACCACCGAGTGCCCTTGCGAAAAGATTCATAAAACCGAACACACCCGCCCAGAACCCTGCGGAAGCCTGCTCCAGTTTGAATTCCTGCACGAAGTGCAGCGCGGCAACGTTATCGAAAGTAATCTCCATCCCGAAGCATACGGCATAGGCCAGCGCCAGGCTCCAGATGCGCCAGTCTTTGAGAATGGAATAATCTGTTTTCTTTTTTTCAGCCTTAGCTCTTTCAATATCCTCGTAGTTACCGGCAGGTGTATCTTTTGTGAAACGGAAATAAAGAAAAGCCATCACCAGCATCAGTGATCCCGGGAGAATCATCGCGTAACGCCACGCTTCTTTGTTGGTATAACCGAAGCCCACAATGAGCGCGAACACCAATGGCATCACCATATTTGTTATGCCTCCACCCAGGTTGCCCCATCCTCCGGCAACAGCGTTCGCGGTTCCTTTAATCTGCGGCGCGAACATCATGGAAGTATGGAATTGCGTGATCACGAAGGAAGCGCCAATCACCCCGATGGCAAGCCTGAAAAGAAGAAATGAAGTATAATCCTGTGCCAGGCCCACACAAAAAACCGGGATGGAACCGATCAGCAACAGCGCGGTATATGTTTTACGCGGCCCCCAGGTATCACACAATCTGCCGATGAGCAAACGCGCGATGATGGTGGCTGAAACCGAAGCGATCACCACGTTCCCAATCTGGGATTTTGTTAGTTGAAGGTCTTCTTTGATGGTGGGCATCAGCGGAGCAAGTCCGAACCAGCCAAAGAAACACACAAAAAAGGTCATCCATGTAATATGGAACGTGCGCATCTGCACGCCCTTGAAGGAGAATACGTTGAGGGAAGAAAGCGGTTGTTGGTTGTTGGTCATGTCTGAATGATTTGGAGATGGTTGGAAGATGAATTATTTGCGGAGGAAATCGGGACGGATGTTTACCATGAGCCAGGCCCAGGAACCAGCGAGGCGCGCAGTACCAGGACTGATATTTTTCGCGTATTCCATGCTGCGGGTAGCGCCTATAAAAGAAACACCACCTTCCAGCGTTACGATATTATTGAGTTGATAGGAAGAACTGAGATCGACCTCACTCCCGAGGTAGCGCTCCAGTTTGGAAGCATTCTTATCCTTCTGATCACTGGCCAGAAAAAAAGCATGGTAATCGGCGGAAGCGGAAAATCTTTTACCCGGAGCGGTATAACGAACACTGGCCTGTGGGTTGGAAAGTCCGCCGTTGGGAGAACCCGTTCCTACATAGAAATAATCCATGTAGCCCCAGAATTTATGTGGTGTTCCATACAGGGGATCGAAGCGATTATTTTTCCTATCTGTAGAAAAAGCATTGTCACCGGAGAGCAGATCATACCCGATGGAATAAGCGAAAGGTGCGCGTTGGAACGTAAGTGAAGCATAAGCCATGTAAGCAGAAAGTTTCGTTCCTTCCCTGTCTTTTCCTGTTTGATAATATAAACCAGCTTTGTAAAGCAATGTGTTCTTTTTATCGAACGATCCGGAGAGTTGGGTTCCGAAGCTGAGTCGGGAATGAACGCCTTTGGAACGGAATTTCCTGCCGAAAACATAACCTGTATCTGTACCCGAAA
>CAMLPA010000430.1 GCA_946481605.1 uncultured Flavihumibacter sp.
CATGCGCATGAACGCGACCTTCCCCTATGTACTACCTAACGTATGGTTGCCCACCGCCCCGGTGATAGATGTGATGGACGCGGGATTGCGTGATAATTTCGGCCAGGAAACGACACTGCGATTTATCCGCCATTTCCGGGACTGGATCAATGAAAATACGGCAGGCGTGGTCATGATCTCCATCCGCGACCGGCAAACAGGTGGGTGGGAACATCCTTATGTGGCCACGGATATAAGCGAGTTACTTACGAAACCGGTACTGCTGATCCAGCACAACTGGCACAAACTCCAGGATTATTACCAGAACGACCAGCTCAGTTACGCGCAAACTATTGTTCCGGGAAAACTTCAGAAAATATCTTTCCAGTATGTGCCACGTCAGCAAGACAACGGGGCAGCGCTCAATTTCCACCTTACCCGGCGCGAAAAACAGGATATCGCTGATGCGTTGGATAATCCGTTCAATTCGAAATCTTTCTCCTCCGTACAGGAATTGATACAGGCAAAGGAGTAGCCCGAATCAGGAAGAGTGGCAGCAAATACCTATATATGGGTATTTACCGGCTATTCCACCAGCCCTACTTTTGTGGCTGCATCTTTTTCTATACCCTATTCTGAACGCCTATGCCTGTTCCTTTTTTACGTTGTAAGAAACTACCATTTATTGGCATGTGCTGTATGCTGCTGACGGAAGTATTCTCTTCCGGCCCTGCATTCTCCCAGAAAAAATCACTTGATACCGATCATATTTCCATTGATATGGAATACGAAGATGTTGGCTGGACCGCGTACATCTTTACCCGGAACGAACATACCAGTAATGTGTATGATATTTCGTACACCGTGGAATTCACCCTGAAATGCGGCGGAACAAAAACCTATTCGGATAAGTTCTCGCTCAAGCCGGATGGTGTGAGTCCGTATGGCGGTGTGGGTGTGCGAACCATAGGTATACCGGAAGTGAAAGATTGTAAAAATGGTGTTCAGTCGGCACGTCTTACCAGCTTCTCGGCAGTGGAACAAAAAAAGGAATCCGCTCCTTCAACCGGCAGTACAAGCAAACCCGGTTCCGGCACGGATTCCTGGGGAAGTACCACCAATAACAAAACCAATTCCGGAAGTTCGTCTATCAACAACTCTACGATACCAACGAATAGTGCAGGCACAGTTTCCAACCCGCAACTAAAAGCCCAGACGGAACAGATGAACAGGGTGAACACAATGAAGGCCCAGCAGGAAATGCTGCGCAAACAGCAGGAGCAGGAAAATTATAACAGGGTAATGGCCTATGAGCAAAAGCGGCAGGAAAGTATACAAAAGACCAACCAGATAGTGGATGGTATTTCAAACGGGCTCATCGCGATTAACAACCAGCTTGCGGCTGAAAGGCAAAGGAAAAGAGACGAGGAAGACAGAAGGCGGGAAGAAGAAGACCAGCGCGCAAGAGAGAAAGCTGCAAAGGAAGAGGCTTTCGCTCAGAAAATTGCCATGCGCAAAAAGATTATCGCCGAATTCAAACCAAAAGAAATTCCACTGAGTTCGTCTCCGGAAAAAGCAACCAGCATATACTATTTCATTTATGCCTATGACTCCAGTTCTTTAACAAGAGAAAACACCGTGCTATACCTTTCCAATGTATTTGAAATCGGGAAATACCCGGATGGCACATGGCCGTACCGAAGCACAATTGAAACGGAACTTAAAGGCATTTCTCCTTACCGGGAAGTTATGCATGGGTATTACTACAACGTTGCTGATGCGGAGAAGATGCGGCAGTCGTTCAGGGAATTGTTTTCATTGAACGAAGGGGTTGTTATAAAAGAGATTCATTACAAAGGAAAACCTTCCAAAACCGGTGCTGCCACAAACTTCTGGAACAGCGGATCGAACAAGCAGGCACCAGGCTTCAGTAATCCAAAACCAACAACAGGAACCGCACATGCCAAAGAGAAACAATCCTCAGATTTTTGGGAGGAGACGAAGAAGACACCAGTAAAAATTGATTCTACCTCTAAAAAGAAAGGCTTGTGGGATTAATAAATTTTCAACCGTACAACTGATGAAAAAGAGTTCACTATTATTGCTGTTATTGCTGCTTTGTTGTTTCGGCAAAACCTTTGCGCAAACGGCGTTGGCTAAATTGAAATTTGAAGACGCCGAAGTGGCGTATAACAACGGCAACTTAACGGAAGCGTTGAGTAAACTGACAGATGCTGAAAAACTGTTTGGTAAAACCAATCCTCCGATATTGCACCTGAAAATTGTATGTCAGTTCAAACAACTGGAAAAGGTGAATGATTTTTTTGAAGATGAAAAACACTTGCTACTGGCTTCGGAACTGAAAAAGAATACCACCAGGTTCCTACAACAATACAGTGAAACCGAAGGCATTGAGGACAAATACCGGGAGGTATATAAAATCAGCGAAAGCCTTGTTGCATATCCTGCTGAAAAAACGGCCTGGCTGAAAGAAAAGGAGCGCCGCGAAGAAGCATTACGGGCAAGGAAGGAAGCCATAGCCAATTACCACAACAGTATCCGGGAGAAACTGGATTACATACCTGAAGCGCAACGTGACGAAGCGCTGAAAGCTGTTTTGGATATTGAGCGCAATATGGTAGAAGTTGAGGGTGGCACATTCACCATGACAAAAGGCTTCTCCGATGCCACCACTCAAACGGTAAAGCGCTTTCGGATCAATAAGTTTGAGGTAAACGAATACCAGTGGGGTATTGTGATGAGGGATAGTATATATTATACAAACGCCCCCAAGTACAGGAACAGGGCGTATGCGATTTCGTCCCGCACACCTTATGAAGATGCCGTTCGTTTTGTAAAGGCGCTGAACACGCTTACGGGAAAGAGCTACCGGTTTCCCACTGCTGCGGAATGGGAGTTTGCAGCCTCTGGCGGTGTGAAGAGCCAGGGGTATACTTATGCGGGTAGCAACGACTTTACCGAAGTGGGCTGGTATTATGGCAATTCAGGTGGAAGCATTTCAGATGCAGACAGGTATATAAGAAAAACCTACAATGTTACACAGGTAATCAGTAATGGTGAAGTAAAGCATTGCGGACAAAAGAAACCGAACGAACTGGGTTTATACGATATGAGCGGTAACGTAAGTGAAATCTGCCACAACGGTGGAGGGGTGGTTTATAAAGGAGGAAGTGTAAGTACAAGCATTGTGGAATATCAGAAGTACACTACAGTTTACAACAACAGATTTGTATCCAGCCTGGGCTTCCGGTTGGCTGCCGATTAGTACATACTTAGCTAGCTGTTCCTGCCGGAACCAGCAAACGGAACGCCTGTTCCAGTATTTCAATATTGAAACCCGCGGCTGTTTCGGCGGGATCACCATCTATATGCAGCATGGCTGCGCCTGTATTTTGAATGGAAAGCCGCTTCGCCTGGAAATACAGAATATGATCGGCGTCTTCCAGTTGTTCCACGCGTTTCATTTCGTTCTGGCCGGTTACCTGGCTGAAAACGGTGAATGGGAGCAGGAGTTTGTTCATCTTTTTTACCACAACTATATCCAGTAATCCGTCGTGTAAACTGGCTTTGGGGGCGATGGTGAACTGGTTTCCAAACTGGTTGCTGTTGGCGATGGAAATGAAGAAAGCTTCGGTTTCGATGGTTTGTCCGTCGGCGGTAATATGGAAGGGATACGCTTTTGCCGCCAGGAAATGTTTTACGGTTTCCATGGTGTAGGTGATGAGTCCGCGGGTTTTCTGCTGCGCGAACGCGTGCGCTACTTCGGCATCGAAGCCGATGCCGCTGAGCATGCAGGCGAATTTTCCGTTGATGGTGAACG